>DASRIK010000277.1:0-3195 GCA_035650035.1 Burkholderiales bacterium
GCGCCGTCTGCTTGAGCAGCTCGCCGGCAAGATGTGACGGCGTGCCAACGCCGGTGTTCGACATCGCAAGCTGCCCTGGTTTCGATTTGGCGAGGGCGATCAGCTCCTTCACGTTCTTTGCGGGCACTGACGGATGCACCGCCAGCAGGCTAGGCGCTGAACCGACGAGCGTGATCGGCGTCAGATCGCGCTCGATGCTGTACGGGATATGCGGATGCAGCCATGGGTTGATCGTGAGGCCGTTCGTGGACATGAGCAGCGTGTGGCCGTCGGCCGCGGCGCGCGCGACGGCTTCCGCCCCGATGAGGCCGTTACCGCCGGGCCGATTGTCGACAATGAACTGCTGCCCGATCGTCTCGGAAAGACGCTGCGCGAGACTGCGCGCGAGGATGTCGGTCCCGCCCGCGGCCGCGAAAGGCACGATGATGCGCACTGGCTTCGCGGGATACTCCTGCGCGTATGTGCAGGCGCAGAGGAAAGCCAGCACTGCTGCTACTGCGCCAAGGACCTTATGGATGGGAAAGCTCCGGTGGCAGCACGTGCATGCCCGATTTCGTGAATCCGATAGTGAACACCCGATCCACTGCGTGAAGCGGCAAGTCCGCGTACAGGTGCGGGAACAACGCACCGCCGCGCGACACTTCCCATTGCACTCCGGAGGGCAACGCGTCCGTGCGGACTTCCAGCAGGATGAGCCCGTCCTCGCCGGCGAAATGACCTCTCAGTGTCGCGTCCAGTTGGTCCAGCGTGGAGAGATGAATGAAGCCGTCGCGCGCGTCGTCGGCGGATCCGGAAAACGCGCCTCGGGTCCGCGCCGCCTCCCATTCGGGGCCGCGCAATATCTTGTAAACGAAGGCAGTCATGCTGAAGGTTCAATTGTCGCTTGATGCTAATGGTAAAGTAGCGCCGAACCTTCTGTGTGTGCGAGGCGCCACCCGTGCTCCCGACGCCGACTTTCCATCACCTGCATCTCAATTCGGTCGATCCCGGCGCGGCGATCGGTTTCTACACCCGCCAATTCGCGAGCACATCGCGGTCGACGTGGAACGGCGAGCCGGCGCTCGACTGCGGGAACGGAACGCTCGTGCTCTTCAGCAAAGTCGAGTCGCCGCCGCAGACCGACCCGCAGCGCACCGCGATATGGCATTTTGGCTGGCATGTGCCGGATTCGCGCGCGAGCCTCGAACGCTATCGGCTGCGTCGCGAGGTGAAGCTCCAGCCACTCTATACGAGCGACGAAGGCGATCATGTCGACATCAGCAGCGACACGTGGCCCGGCAAGGAAGGCGTACTCGGGCTCACGCGCAACCAGATCCGCGAAGCGCGCGCTGGAGGCGTCGAACCGACCCGGCGCGGGGGCTTTTCCTACATGGAAGGCCCCGACGGCGCGCTCGTCGAATACTCCGGCAACCATCCGAAGGAACGCTTCAACCACGTGCACATGTGGCAGGAACATCCGTTCTGCGCGCAGCTCTGGTATCGCCGGCATCTGAACGCGCCGACGATGCCCGGACGCGAGAGCGCGTTACCCGTCACGGAACGCGACTGCCAGGTGCCGAGGGGCGCCGACCGCACGTGGCCTTCGCTCACGCGCGAAGGCATGTATCGCTCGCCGCGCGCGGCGGTGATGTTCGGCGACGTCGCGCTGATGTGGTATCCGAAGCAGGACGAGCGCACGTTCGCGTCAACGCGAGGACATCTCGTCGATCACATAGGGCTGGGCGTTACCGACCTGGACGCGTGGGTTACGAAGCTGCGTGGCGAGGACGTACCTATCCTCGAAGGCCCTTACGCGCTCGGCGACTCGCGCGCGGTGATGATCGAAGGACCGAGTCGCGAAGCGCTGGAGCTGGTGGAGCTTCGCTGACGGATCTCACAGCTCAAGCGGCACGGGTCGTATGAACCGTCACCTACGTGTCCAGAATAGACCTTTGAAGGATTGGTAACCGGTGGGAGATTCGAACTCCCGATCAACGGATATTGATCGAGCGAACCGTTGCAAGGCATGTTCCGAATGAGGGCGCTAGGCGGAATCGAAGTGCATCGCGCCGGACGTGCACTCAATCTGGAAGGATGAGACGAGTATTCCGCCTAGCTGACCGTTTACGGCTCGCAATGAGGATGCCTTTAGAAACTCAAGGAAGTTTGCGCGGGACCCGTTATCCGTGGGCGGGACAGAGTTGATCTGCATCAACGCAGAGGTAAAAACAAGACTCGCATCCAGACCGGAGGCAGACCATGATGGTGAGCTCGCCCTTGCAACGCAGCGAGGCCAGTAGGCCCGCGCCTAGTACTCGGCCTTCGCGCATTCTCGTCGTAGATGACAACCAAGTAATTCGGATCGCCTTGAGGGGCGTAATTCGTCAGGATCCTTGTTTGACAATCGTTGGTGAGGCCTCGACTGGCGAGCTGGCTTTGGAAGCAGTCAAGGCTCTGCAACCCGATGTCGTCTGTCTCGATGTACTCATGCCTGGCATGGGCGGACTGGTGACCCTCAAGCGCATTTGCGAAGAACATCCAGCGGTGCGGCCCATTATTATCACCGGAGCCGGGACATCAGACGTGGTCAAGGAAGCGCTTGCCCTCGGCGCGAAGGGCTTCGTGGTAAAGCCGTTTAACGCGCAGAAGGTGTTGAGCGTCATCCATAGCGCGCTCGTCACCGGCAAGAATAGCCGTTAAAACATGCGACCTTGGTCGCACGATGATCCGGCCCTTTGGGATTCCCCCGAACGTACGGACACTTCCGATGGTGCAGGTATGATGATAGGGGAGGTGTTCGATGGCAAGACGAAGGAAACACAGCGACGAATTCAAGCGTGGGGCAGTTCGGTAGCAAAGCAGAGCGGCGCATCGCAGGCGCAGGTGTCGCAGGAACTCGGTATTCACGTCAGTTTGCTGCGCAAGCGGGCTGAGCAGTTTGAATCCGGACATTGGAGTAAGCGCGTTACATCATTCCACTGCGTGTCAGAAATCGGGCCGGCACCCTCAGCCATCCGCTCCGCTCTCGTCGGAAAGCAAGTGTGGCCTCAATATCGAGCGCAGCTAAGAGGGTTCCGAGATTGCGCTCTCACCGCGGTTCGCGTAGTCAAGAAGTACCCTACACGGCACGGGAACGCCCGCGGACGCACGCCGCGAGCTTATCGGTGCTCACACGTACGGGACAAGCTCAGAGCGGCTCTGCGGCGTCACACGCTC
>DASRIK010000278.1:0-3790 GCA_035650035.1 Burkholderiales bacterium
GCAGATGCGGCTGCACCGCATTGCCGGTCTGACCGACATAGCCGATCACCTGTCCGCGCTTGACCTCCTGGCCCTCGGCGAGGCCGTCCGTGTAACGATCCAGATGCGCGTAGTAATAGGCATAGGACTCCGCCGGATCGAACTGATAGATCGTGATCCCGCCGGGGTTGCTCAAGAACAGCTTCGCGATTCTGCCGTCCTCGGCCGCAACCACCGGCTCACCTTTCATCGCGATGATGTCGAGCGCTTCGTGCCCGCGCTCGCCGCGCGCGTCGTAGAACTGCGGGACCAAGTCTTCAGGCATGATGCCCGGCACCGGAATCGTCAGGTGCTTGCCGATCAGATCGTCGGGCACCGTGCCGATAGGCGTGGTCGGCGCCGATGGTCGCGCTGCGCTGGACGGATCGCCGTTCACGCTCGTGCTCGAGAACAGCCACAGCGCCCCGGCGAGCGCCGCCGCCCCCATCGCCGCGACGGTCATCGCATCCGAACGCATGGACTCAGTCCTCGAGGATCGCCGGTGTGCGGGAACGCACCATCTGTGCAAGCTTCGCGGCGTCCCAGTTGGTCAAACGGATGCAGCCATGCGACTGCGTGCGTCCGATCATCTCGGGCTCAGGCGTTCCATGGATGCCGTAATGGTCCTTCGAGAGATCGATCCACGTCACACCTACCGGGCCGTTCGGTCCCGGCGGCACAGTGCTTTTCTTGTCGGTCGCCTCGGCATCCCAGAAGAGCTTCGGGTTGTAGTGGAACGGCGGAAGCCGGCCGACGCCGTTGATCTTCCACTCGCCGATCGGAAGCGGATCGTGTTCGCTGCCGATGCTGGCCGGAAACTGCGCGATCAGCTTGCCGGACTCATCGTACGCGCGCACGGCGCGGTCCGATTTGTCGACGACGATTTTCGCGGCCGCGGGCTGCGCCTTCGCAACGCTCAGCCGATCGAGCGTCACGTCCCACTTATCCGCGCTCGCCGCAGTGAGCTCGGCGGGTCGCACCGCAGGGACGGTGATCTGGCTTCCGGCGGAAAAATCTGCGCCGGGGTTGAGACCGCGCAGCGTTTTGGGCGTGGTGTGATATTTCTCCGCAAGCGCTTCCTCGACGGACGCATAGCCCAGCCAATCGAGCTTGGCCTTTTCCGTCATCGACTCCGGAATGCGCACGAAGGGGCCTGCCGCATCGGCATCGGTGACCATCACCGTCGTCGTCGCTTCGGTTTCGTCACCGAGCGCTCCGCGGGTTTGCGCGTCGGCCTCGCCGGTCGTCGCAAGATTGTTCGCTTCTTGAAATGCCCGGATCGCCTGCCGCGTCTTGCCTCCCATCGTTCCGTCGATGACGCCCGGCGAGAACCCTGCGCGGTCCAGCGCAACCTGCAGCGCGAGCGTATCCGTGTTATGGCGGTTATCGCGCGCAGCCGCGTGCGCGCAAAACGGCAATGCCACCAGGCCGGCGGCTAAGGCCATGCGAATAAAGGGCCGATTCGACATTCCGCGCTCCCGTTTCAGCTATAGGGATAACGCGCCGCTTGTCGTGAATATCCCGGCGCTCGGCACGAGCGTCGTTAACGCGGCCACGATTTGGCCACTATTCAGGTGAGCTTTTTGAGCAGGCTCAAGAGCAAGCCGCGCAGTCTCGGACTGAATCCGACGGCGAATCCCGCAATCAGCGCGGTTATGAGCGAAGTGCCGCGATTCATCTGCGCGAACTCCTTGACGTGATCGCTGAACAGACTGCCAATGTCGGCTGCGGTCTCCGCGGCCCCGAGATTCTTCGGATTGCGGTCACGCAAGCTTAAACCGCCGAACATCGTGCTCGCGATGAACGCGAGCAGGGCGGCCGTGAGCAGCACGAGCACGCCGGCGATCAACGCGGCCGCCGGCGGCACCAGATACTCCGCGAGCCAGAGATACAGCGCAAACATGAAATAGCCGATGGCAATGAGCGCGGTTAAAACCGCGCTCAGCACCAAGGCAAGCCAGATCGTCAGCTTCGCGAAGAACCGGCGCATGCCGGTTACCGGCGTCCGACCAGCAGGCCCAACAATACGCCGACGCCGAAAATGACCAGCGCGCTTTGCACCGGCCGCTCTTCCATCTCTTCCATCAGCCCTGCCGCGCGCGTCCTTGCCTCTTCCCAGCCGCGCTCTGCCTGTTCGCGGATGCGTTCGGCCGCTTCGGCGCTGCCGTGGCGGGCGGTGTCTTTCACGAGTTCGGTGATCTTCGCGAAATCGGCACGGAGCACCTTCAGTTCAGCGATCAGTGCCTGGATGTCTGCTTCTGTTGCTTGGCTCATTTTTTATCCCTCTCGGCCAGGCCGGCTGGGCCCATTGCCTTCAGCTTAACCGCGATAATCCTAATCGCACATTAGCGGAAGCCCAAACAGGGGCGAATCCCATTCGAAAATCAAGGGGTTGATCGTCAACCCGGTTACAGATGGTTGGCTTCGAACGCCGTACAGGACTCGCCGAACGCGGCGAGCCCCTCCTCCAGATAGTCGCCGAGCAGCGGCAGCCGTGTCAGGTATTCCGCCGTCCGCTTGTTGCGCTGTTCGCGCGCGACCCGCAGCGCCTCGCTGCACTCCTTCGCGTCGTAAGTCCCGCGTCCGATCCAGGCGAGCGCCACGAGCCAGATCTGCTCGTCCTCATTGAGACCGCGGATGAAGGCCGTCAGCTCGCGATAAGTCGCATCGTCCGGCAAGTCCTCGAGCACGTCGGCCATGCCGTCGTCCGCCGGGTTCGAGCCCGAATCCTCATCGGCGGGCGCTTCTTTCACGTCGAATTGGCGCGCCTTCGTGATCACATGGCAGACCTTGTCGGGATTGATGCCGAGCTCGGGCAGTTCGCTCTCGTCCGGCTCGACGATGACCCTGACCATGCGGGTGCTCCTCCATTTCAAACCGCAATGGTTACGTTTCGCGCACCGATCGGTTCAAAAAAAGGGGGAACCAAAAAGGGCACGAAGAACGCACGAAGCACACAAGGAATATGCGCGAAGCGCGAATACCGACTTCGTGACCTTTGTGCGTTCTTTGTGTTCTTCGTGTCGCCCCTTTTTCAGCGCACCGTGGCCTTGGCGTCCACCTCGCGCAGAAGGCGCAGCAAATTGCCGCTCCAGATCTTGGTCAGATCGGCTTCACTGTAGCCCGCAGCCAGCAATCGCCGCGTGATCTCGGGCGTGCCCTCGACATCGTCGAGCCCCGTGACCCCGCCGCCGCCGTCGAGATCGAGACCGATGCCGACGTGATCGGGGCCCACCAGCTTCAGCGTGTGGATGATATGCGCCATCAGATCGTTCATCGTCGCGCGCGGAACCGGATAGCGCGCCTCGATCGCGCGCCGCTCGCGCACATAGGTTCTGAACCTCTCGCCGCTGAGCAGCCGATATGGCCCGTATCGGTCGCCGAGCGCGCGCAGCGCCGCATCGCGTTCCGACGTATCGGGCACGCGGATCATGTAATCGCTGTAGGAATTGATCTGGATGACGCCACCCTTGGCCGCCAGCGCCTTGATCCGCTCGTCGTCGATGTTGCGCGGGTGGTTGAACACCGCTTTCGCGCCCGAATGGGACAGGATGATCGGCGTCGTCGAAAGCGCCAGCATCTGATCGAACGCAAAGTCGGACGCATGCGAAGCATCGATCACGATGCCGAGCCTGTTCGCTTCGGCGACGAAATCTCGGCCGAGCTGCGACAGCCCGTTCCACTCGGGACCCTTCGGATCCGTTGCCGAATCGGCGAGATCGTTGTTCGAGAAATGCACCGGCCCCATCATGCGCACGCCGAGATCGCGGAA
>DASRIK010000279.1:0-2350 GCA_035650035.1 Burkholderiales bacterium
ACGTTCACATCTTCCTGAAACCGAACGTTACGCGTGCCGCCGCGCGCGAATACGGCTTCGGCCTTCACTACAGATCGCGGCCCTCCTGGGAAACGTACTCGAGCCTGCTCGAATTCGGCGACGTGGTCCGCCGCGACCTGCGCGACCTTCGCCCCCGCGACATGATCGACATCCAGTCGTTCCTGTGGGTCCAGGGCTCCGACGAGTACGACGAATAGACGCGACGTCGAGACGCTCAGCGCACGCCGTTTAACTTCGTTTTTTCGCTTCCGAGCGCGGCGCCGGACGAGTGCAGACGTAGGTAGCGACGCTGATGAACAGCAGTCCCATGGCGAGCGGAATCCACGGCGATGCGGCCGTCGCCAGCACGACGAGCCAGCTCGAGGTCAGCAAGCCGCACGCAAGCTATTTCGCGCGCGTTGGTACTGCGCGCTCTTCGCGCCACGCACGCAGCACAGGACCGAACCGTCGGTGCTGGTGCAGCCACGCGTCGAGTCGCGGCGACGCCCGGGGCGCAGCCCATGCCGCGACCAGAAGAAAAGGCGTGGTCGGCAGGAGAGGCAGAAAGACACCGGCGAGGGCGAGCGCGATGCAGGCGTACGTCAGGCACACATACGGCAGGCGCCGGTAATTCACGAAACGAGGCCTGGGCACTACTGTGATCTCCCGCGACGAAGAACGTCTGTATGGCGCAATTCTAACGGCGCCCGCATCGCGAATTGACGCTTCGGATTCGAGCATGATCGAATGACCTTCCACCGTGCGACCTGCGGGCTGGGGGAAGGCGCACGCAAGGTCGCGGACGGCGCGGTGGCATCGGCGCAATGATCGATGACGAACGGGAAGGAGAATTCCATGAGACATGTACAAAGGCGGCGGTCCGGCCGTGGCCGTGCTCTGTGCCCAGCGCGACGCCAAAGGACCCCATCGTGCGCCTGCACGCCGAATCGATGAAAGTGCTCGTCGCGCCGGATGTGAAGCAGCGTTGACCGACTCCGGCGTGGAGGTCACGCGCACGCTGGCACGCTTCGTCGTCGAGTGCAGACCTGAGGACATTCCGGACGTAGCGCGTTGCGAAGCGACGCGCTCGCTCGTGAACTGGATGGGGTGCGCGCTCGGCGGCGCGCACCACGAAGCGATCAGCCGCGCACTGGAAGCGCTCACGCCGTTTGCAGGTCCTCCGCAGGCCACCATCATCGGCCGCGGCGGCCGCACCGATTGCCTGCATGCCGCCCTGCTGAACGGCATGAGCGCGCATGTGCTCGATTACGACGACACGCATCTGCGCACGCTGCTCCATCCCAGCGTCCCTGTCGCGTCGACGTTACTCGCACTCGCCGAGCGGCAGCTCATCAGCGGGAGGGCCTTCCTCGATGCTTTCGTCCTTGGCGTGGACGTCGAATGCCGGATCGCCAACGCGATCTACGCGTCACACAACGTGAACTGGTACATCACCGGCACGGCAGGTGTGTTCGGTTCGGCAGCCGCCGCAGGACGTGTGCTTGGTCTCGACGAGCGGCGCATGACGTCGGCGCTGGGTATCGCAGCGACGCAAGCCGCCGGATTGCGAGAGATGGCCGGCACGATGTGCAAGAGTTTCGTTCACGGCCGTGCGGCGCGGAACGGAATGGTCGCGGCTTTTCTGGCCGAACGCGGTTTCACGAGCTCGGAACGTGCGATCGAAGCGCCGCGGGGTTTTGCGCAGGTGCTTGCGCCCGGCAGCAAGCTCGAGGAGATCGCCGCCGAACTGGGCGGACGCTACGAAATCATGCTCAACACGTACAAACCCTATGCGTGTGGCGTGGTCTGCCATCCCGTAATCGATGCGTGCGTGCGATTGCGCGAAGCGCATCGGCTGCAGCCTTCGATGATCGGAGTCGTCGCCCTGCGCGTGCACCCGCTCGCGCTCAAGCTGACCGGAATTCGCGAGCCGCGCACCGGGCTCGAAAGCAAATGGAGCATCTATCATTCGGCTGCGGTCGCGATCTGCGACGGGGCCGCGGGCGAACAGGAGTACACCGACGAACGTGTCAGGGATCCTGTCGTCGCGGAAGTGCGCGGGAAAGTAAGCGCGGACGAAGACGCATCACTTCGCGAAGACGAAGCGCACGTGACAGTCGCGCTCGTGGATGGGCGCGCGCTCGAGGAACACGTCGCTCATGCAACGGGAAGCGCCGCCAATCCGCTGAGCGATCAAGGACTCGAGACGAAATTCCGGCAACTCGCGGAAGGCGTGCTTTCGCAGGCGCGCATCGACGTGCTGCTCGGGAAATGCTGGCGTGTCGACGAGCTTCCCGACGTTGGTGAGCTCGCACGGCTCGCCGTGCCGCCTATCTGATGAGACGCGTCT
>DASRIK010000280.1:0-4134 GCA_035650035.1 Burkholderiales bacterium
ACGACATCGACTTCGGCAACTTCCGTGAACCGCCCGATGAGGGTGGCGAACCGATTCCCCATCACACTGCTCCTTTCAAAAGAGCCGTGCAGAGGCAAACAAAAACCCTCCGGAGCGTTCAGCTCGGGAGGGTCCGTGTGAACGGATGCTTGGGTCCGCTTAAGGCGAACCGCTCCCATGAGCCGAGCGCACATCGGTCGATGGCGTGACGCCATCTTCGATCGCGCGGAATGTTACGATTGATGTCTGCATCTCTCGGCTCATGTTTTTCGCCGACACCATGTCGGCGAAGAGGCGCGTCTCTACGCAACGCACGAAACGAAGTCAACGGGCGGCGAAACTTTTTCAGGCGAGATTGTGGCGAAACACACAGAACGAGCAAAATGAATCGGGGCGCTCCTCTTGTCGCCGCTATTTTGCGGCTGCCGATGTCGGTCGCCGCAGCGGTGAAACTTCGCGCCGGCCAAGCTCGCGGGGTCGAGAAACGGAACGGCTCGTGGCATTTCGGCATCGGTTCCCATTGAACTTCGACACCAACGCGTGAAGGGTATCGTCGTGTGATTCGAGGGGGCGCGACGGCGTGCTGTGACGTCGGAGACAGGCTGAGCCGCCGGCTACTTTTTTAATGTTCCCTCCAAAAAGCCGCCAAAACGCCTATCGGGCTGAAACTCCATCCCTTTCAGCCCGTCTTGAATGGTTCCAAACAAACACCACATTTTTTTGGTGAAACGGGGCCCTACTGGGACCGTTTCCTCGCTGTCCAGGCCGCCCATGTGGGGCCCTGCCAAAGCCGCCAAAGGAGGGCTTTGAATGAACCGGACGCTTCTCACCAGCCCGCTTCTGTTGGGCTTCGAACATATCGAACGGCTGCTCGAGCGAAACGCCAAAGCGGAATCGTATCCGCCGTACAACATCGAGCACACCAGCGAAGAGCGCCTCAAGATCACGCTCGCGGTGGCAGGATTTGCCGCCGCGGATCTCAGCGTCACCGTGGAAGACAATCAATTGGTCGTTCGCGGTCGACTGAACGGCAACGGCGAAGAAAAGACCTTCCTCCATCGTGGCATTGCCACGAGGCAATTCCAGCGCAGTTTCGTCCTCGCGGACGGAATCAACGTGCTGGATGCCGAGCTTAACCATGGACTTCTGACGATCGAACTGGAGCGTATGCGCGCGGAAAACGCCGTAAAAACGATCCCAATTCGTTCACCGGCGGTTCAGCTTGGCAGTGCTAGAGTCCGCAACTGAAGGAGGCTGTCATGAGAACCAAACACGACGTCGAGCTGTTCGACGAGACCGAAGACGAGGACGACGAGTTGATCGACGAGATCAATGCTCCGATCTTCGAAGGGACGCGTCTCGCCTACATCAAGACGATCGACCTTGACGAAGCCCGCGCATTGGGCGTCGTCATCCCGTCCGAAATCAGACTCCCCCAGGGTGTGAAGCTCTACGCTCTCCATGCAGCCGACGGCACCACGCTGGGCATCACCGACACCTGGGCATCGGCTTACAGCGCGGCGGTCCAGAACAATTTCGTGCCGCTGAGCGTTCACTGAAATCGAGTCGCGGTCGCGCAAGGCCTGCGCGGCCGCGACCTTCCTCTTTCCCGACATCTAAAGCGTTTACGCGGCCTGCGAGCTCGCGGCCAAGGGTTCCGTGAGCAGCGCATAAAGCGCCGCGGGCTGCGAGGCTGCGCGCAATTTCTCGCAAATCGACTGATTGCGCAGGAGCCGCGAGACGCGGGCGAGCGCTTTCAAATGATCCGCGCCAGCGCCTTCGGGCGCGAGCAGCAGGAACACGAGATCGACCGGCTGGTCGTCCATCGCGTCGAAATCGACCGGCTGGTCGAGCTGCGCGAAGACGCCCGTCATCTTCTCGATGCCGGCGAGCCGGCCGTGGGGAATGGCGATGCCCTGCCCCATGCCGGTGGAACCCAGCTTCTCGCGCTCGCTTAAGATCTCGAAGATGCGCCGTTCGGGAAGCCTGGTGATGAGTGAGGCCTTATGCGCCATCTCCTGCAGAATTTGTTTCTTGCTGGTGGCCTTGAGGTGCGAGACGACCGCGTCGGGCGAAAGCAAATCGGCGATTTCCATGGCACCCCGCTTACTGCACGGAGCGGGAATTGCCCGCGCCGCGGTCGTGATGATTCTTAATCCGCCTTTTATAACGCCGCACCTGCTTTTCGAGGCGATCGAGCGCGCTGTCGAAGGCCTTGTAGGCATCCGGACCGTTGCCGTGCGCCTGCATCGTGGTTCCCGAGCTCAGGTGGACGTTGCAGTCGGCGCGGAACCCGGTTCGTTCCTTAACAAATGTCACATGCGCCTCGGCGTCGCGATCAAAGTGCTTGGATATGGCGGTGGTGAGCTTGGTACGCACGGTTTCCGGCAAAGCCTCACCAATGTCGAACTGTTTTCCGGCAATGCGAATCTGCATCATGGACGTCCCTGGACCTCCGGTAAGTTAACGCACCGGCGTCTCATCGCGCGTCCGAAAAAGGCGCGGACCATAGGTCGGGCCCTTTTACCTGTCAACCGCGGCTCAACGCCCGGGTGCGACTGTATCCAACAGGCGCAGCCGGCGCCTTTCCACGGAAGAAGGAATTCGTAGCGCTTCACGATACTTGGCGACCGTCCGTCGCGCGATGTCGATACCGTCCTGACTCAAGATGGTGACAATCCGGTCGTCCGACAAGACGTCACCCTGCTCATTGCCGACCAGTTCGCGGATGCGATCGCGGACCGCTTCGGCCGAATGGGCCTCGCCGCCGTTCACCGCTTGGATCGCGGCAGTAAAGAAATATTTCAATTCGAACAGCCCGCGCGGGGTGGCCATGTATTTGTTCGATGTTACCCGGCTGACCGTGGATTCGTGCATCGAGATTGCGTCCGCAATGAGGCGAAGATTGAGGGGGCGCAGATGGCGCACCCCGTGAGTCAGGAACGCGTCCTGCTGGCGGACGATTTCGCTCGCGACTTTGACGATGGTGCGCACGCGCTGGTCCAGGCTCTTCACCAACCAGTTCGCGCTATTCAGGCATTCCGACAGATAGGCCTTGTCCTCACGTTTGCGCGCGCTGCGGTTCACTTCTGCGTAATAGCGCGAGTTCACGAGCACGCGAGGGAGCGTGTCGGAGTTGAGCTCGATCTGCCAGGTTCCGTCCGCGCCCTCGCGGACATAAACATCGGGCACGACGGGCTGCACCGGCTCCGAGCCGAACGCGAGCCCGGGCTTCGGGCTGAGCTTGCGGATCTCCGCGATCATGTCGGCGATGTCGGAGGCATCGACGCCGCAATGCGCCGACAGAGTCGCAAGATCGCGCTTGGCGACGAGCTCGAGCCGCTCCAGCAATTTCTGCATCGCGGGATCGAGACGATCGCGGTCCTTGAGTTGCAGGGCGAGGCATTCGGGAAGATCGCGCGCGAACACACCGACGGGATCGAAGCCCTGAAGCGCGGAAAGGGTCGCCTCGCAATCGGCGAGCGTGCAGCCCAAGCGGTCGGAGATCTCGGTCAAGTCGGCACGCAGATAGCCGGCTTCGTCCACCGATTCGATCAGCACGAGCGCGATGAAACGGCGGTCAGGCGAGAGCGCCGCGATCGCGAGTTGCGCTTCGAGGTGCCCCTTGAGCGACGTCTCGGCCGCGACGTTTTCCTCGAATGAATCATCGCCGTCGGGACGTCCGCCGTTGCCGGCGCGCGACCAGTCCGTGAGCGGGGCATCTTTGCCGCTTGCGGCGGACGCCTGTTTTTCCACGCGGGTCTCATCCGCGTACAAATCGTCGGAGCCGGCGTCGAGATCGGCCGCAGTGCCGAAATCCTCACGCGCGAGCGTTTCGGAAAGCGGCGCGTCATCGAGGGCATCGGCTGATTCGGAAGCGCCGTCGGCGGGCGCGGGCTCGGCTTCGTCGCGCTCGAGCAGCGGATTGCGCTCGAGCTCGCCCTCGACATATTCCGTGAGCTCGAGATTGGACAGCTGCAACAGCTTGATCGCCTGCTGCAGTTGCGGCGTCATGACCAGGGACTGACCCTGTTTCAGCTCCAGACGTTGGCTGAGCGCCATGACCCCTGCCGCTCTCGCCTAGAGCGAGAAGCGCTCGCCGAGATAGACTCGGCGAACGTCGGTATCGCGGAC
>DASRIK010000281.1:0-6794 GCA_035650035.1 Burkholderiales bacterium
CCTGATAGTCTCGCCCGGCATAGATTTCATGTACGAGTCTATTCCCGGTCTGAAAAGCGCAGAAGCGCAGCGGCGCGTGCTGCACGCATGGAAAGCGGGCGAGCAGACGCTGGCACTGCGCAGGCAGCTCGAAGCGATGCGGGACGGCGGTGTTTATGTCCTGCACATTCCGCTTGCGCCGTACCGATGCCCTCCGGGGCCGTACGAGCGGGTCTGTCAGGTGGCCGATTACTTCAAGCGCGCAAAGCCGCGCTCGAAGATTCTCGTGCTCGACACGAACCCGGACATCACTTCCAAGAAAGGCTTGTTCCTGGCGGAGTGGGAAGGCCCGTACAAAGGCATGATCGAGTACCGACCGAACAGCACGCTCGAGGACGTCGACGTCGGCTCGATGACACTGAAGCTCACGTTCGACAACGTGAAAGGCGATGTGCTGAACGTCGTGCCGCCGCATCGTGCGGCCGACATCGCGCAGAAAACCGGGCTCATCACGGCGAATCAGCGCTGGTGCGGCATCGACTGGCAGACCGGCGAATCGACGGCGGTGCCGGGTATACACGTCATCGGGGATGCGACGCTCTCAGCGCCCGCGATGCCGAAATCCGCGAGCATGGCGAACCAGCATGCGAAGTTCTGCGCTGCCGCAGTGATCGCAAAGCTGAAAGGGAACCCGATCGATCCCAATCCCGTCATCATGAACACGTGCTACAGCTTCGTGAGCGGAAAGGCCGCGATGCACGTCGCATCGGTCCATCACTACGATCCGGCGCAGAAGACGCTCGTGCCGGTGAAAGGAGCGGGCGGTGTTTCCGCCAAGTCGAGCGAGACGGAAGCGACTTATGCCTGGGGCTGGGCTCGTAACATCTGGGCGGATTCGCTCGCGTAAGGGCAATTCAGCACGCCAAACCTTCTCCAGGGTCCTCGTCGGACGACCGTACTTTTACGAACCGGAGCGCAGCTAGCGTCCGTGCTGACTCAGATTCAGCCGATTCGCCATGCGCTGAGCGAAATCGACCGCGGTGACGGTGGACGCTGCACGTAGACTCCCGGCCAGGCGAGGCGGCTCCGCTGAGGTGCCTGGTTTGGTGCAGTCGAGCCCCAGTCGGCGCGCCGTGACGACAGCCTGCAGGCGGCTTGTCACGCCGAGCTCTCGCAGGATCCCGCTGATATGCGCCTTCACGGTGCCTGCGGAAATGTTCAACTGGCGGCAGATAAGCTTGTTCGGCAGACCCTCGCATAGCAGCCCGAGAACCTCGAGCTGTCGCGGCGTAAGGCGGATTCCTTCCGGCTCGCGCTCGTCGACCGGGCTGCCCGCGACGGGAAGCGGCAGCCGTTGTGGCATGGGGGCGTCCTGTGCTGTACCGCAATGGACGGGCATCAATGTGGATGACATTGTGGCTGCTTTCATGTCTGGTCTCCTTCTCAGGGGTGGCTGTTGATCCAAAAGTCCAGCACGGAACCACTGTAGGCCTGGCGTAACGGCGCGTAAGTGCGCAAACGCACCCTTGGAGACGTTTGGTAGAACACCGGAATATCCTGCAAAATGATTTCCGTATGCCGCGCTCCGCAACAATGGCCCAGACCGTTGCCGCCAAGCCGTCAGCCCTGGGGCTGCGCGCAGTCAAATTGCTCGCCGATGTTCCAGCCGACGCCCTGGAGCAACTTGCGCAGCAGTGCAGGTGGCGCCGATTCGCTTCCGGCCAGCGCGTGATTTCTCGGGACGCCCCGGACCACGATGTGTACCTGATCGTGGGCGGCAAGGTCCGCATTACGGCATTCTCCGGAGCGGGTCGGCAGGTTACGTACCGCGATTTCGAGGCCGGAGAGTGGTTCGGCGACCTCGCCGCCATAGACGGCCGCGCGCGCTCGGCCGATGTGGATGCGGCGGAGGATACACTCCTCGCGTCCATGAGCCCGGCGGTTTTCCGACGCCTCCTGCATGAGCACGCGATCGTCTGCGATCGCGTGCTCGACCGGCTGGTCAGTCTGGTCCGGGATCTCACGGAACGGGTCTTCGACTTCAGCACCCTCGGCGTGCAGAACCGGGTCCACGCGGAATTGCTCCGGCTCGCGAAGCAGGCGGGGATCCAGGGTAACGTCGCGCGTATCTATCCGGCCCCCAAGCACTCGGACATCGCCGGAAAGGTGAGCACGTACCGGGAACAGGTGACCCGCGAGCTCTCCGCAATGGCGAAGCAGGGGCTGGTGCAGCGTTCCGAAGGAGCCCTGGTGATTCGGGACGTCGCGCGCCTGGAGAGAATCGTGTCCGAAGTGCGGCAATCCGCCTAGCGCCGCGCGCCGCAATTTCGTGTGCGTTTACGCACATCCGTGGCGCCGCAGGCGCGCTAGTCTCCGGTCATACCCCGGACGGTCGCATTTCCGAACTGCCAGAGTACGCCAGCGAAGAACGTAAGTTGCCGGGAGCACGCCCATTGCCAAACTCATCCGCGCTCTGTTTCCATTGCTCCATTTTGTGAACAGGGCTGACCACGTGCCGCCGCGCAGCTCGCTGTTCGGTAAATACGTCGTTTATTTCGTTGCGCTGGTGAGCACGGCGCTGATCGTAAGTGGACTGGTCGGGCTTTACTTCACGTACGAAGAAAGCAAGGCTGCCCGTCTGAACCTGCAGCGCGAAAAGGCGGAAGCCGCTGCCTCGCGCATCGAGAACTACGTAGACGAGATCGAGCGCCAGCTTGGATGGATGCGGCTGCCTCAGGCCGCCCCGGCGGCGCCGGAACAGCGGCTCATCGATTACCTCAAGCTGCTGCGGCAGGTGCCGGCGATCACGGACGTAAGCCTCATCGATGCGGCCGGGCGCGAGCAGCTTCGGGTCTCGCGGGTGGGGGTGAACGTGGTTGGCAGCTCGGCTGACTATTCGCAGAGCGCCGCTTTCATCGCAGCGCGCAAGAGTAGTCCTTATTTCAGCCCGGTGTACTTCCGGAAAGGCAGCGAACCGTACATGACCATCGCCGTAGCGGGCCTCGGTGACCCGGCCGAGGTGACTGTGGCGGAGGTGAATCTCAAGTTCATCTGGGAGGTCATCTCCAAGATACGGATCGGCCGTAACGGCCTTGCGTATCTCGTCGATGCGCGTGGACACCTTATCGCGCACCCGGATATCAGCCAGGTACTTCAGAAGACCGATCTCTCGTCGCTGCGGCAGGTCAAGGCGGCCCTGGCGGGGCCGGCCGGCGGAGGCGAGCACGTGATGAGGGCACGCGACGCCGCGGGACAGGAGGCGCTGATCGCATACGCGAGCATCCCGCCGCTCGGCTGGCACGTATTCGTGGAGCAACCGCTGCGCGAGGCGCTCGCGCCGCTTTATGCCTCCCTCCAGCGAACCGGCCTGCTGTTGCTTGCAGGTCTCGTTCTCGCCGCCGCTGTCAGTCTCGCCCTCGCGCGTCACATGGTGATGCCCATACGCGCCATCCAGGCGGGTGCGGGACGCATCGCGGCGGGCGATCTGGATCAGCGCATCGAGGTGCACACCGGCGACGAGCTCGAGAGTCTTGCAACCGAGTTCAACAATATGGCGAAGCAGTTGAAGGAGTCGTACGCGAGCCTCGAGCGCAAGGTCGAAGAGCGCACGCACGATCTCACGGAATCGCTCGAGCAGCAGACCGCGACCAGCGACGTGCTCAAAACGATCAGCCGCACGAGCTTCGATCTCGGCCGGGTGCTCGAGGAGCTGATGAAATGCGTCGTCAAGCTCGCTCGCGCGGATGCGGGTGCTTTGTACCTGGGGCAGTCTGACGGCATCTATGAGCTCAAGAGCGCGTACAGCATCGACGTCGAGTTGCAGCACTTCATCGAGACGAAAGCCCGGCGGATCAAGCCCGAGTCGAGCTCCGCGACGGCACGCGCGATCGAGAAGCGACAGCCGGCACAGATCGAAGACATCAAGCAGGAAGCCGGTTATCGCTGGCCGGATGCGCCGTTTCGCACAGCGCTCGCAGTACCGATCATGCGCGAAGGTGTGCCGATGGGCATCATCGGCGTGCTGAAGGTGGTGAAGCGACCTTTTACCGAGAAGCAGATCACGCTCGTCACCACATTCGCGGACCAGGCCGGCATCGCGATCGAGAATGTCCGCCTTTTCAATGAAATCCAGGACAAGAGCGTCGAGCTCGAGCTCGCGAACCGCCACAAATCGGCGTTTCTCGCGAATGTCTCGCACGAGTTGCGCACGCCGCTGAACGCGATCATCGGTTTCTCGGAAGTGTTGCGCGAGCGCATGTTCGGTGAAATCAACGAGAAGCAGGCCGAATACCTCGAGGACATACACAGCTCCGGGAAGCATCTCCTGTCGCTCATCAACGATATCCTGAATCTTTCGAAGATCGAAGCCGGGCGCATGGACCTCGAGCTCTCGCGTTTCGATCTCGAAGAGGCTCTGCACCAGTCGGTGAGCCTCGTGCGGGAGCGGGCCAGCCGCAATCGCATCCAGCTTTCGCTCGATATGACGGCGGAGATCGGCGAATGGGTGGCGGACGAGCGCAAGTTGAAGCAGATCATGCTGAACCTGCTCTCGAACGCGGTGAAATTCACGCCCGAAGGCGGCACGGTCAGCGTGCTGGTGCGCCGCGCCGGCACGGACGTCGAGATCGCAGTCGCGGACACCGGCGTCGGAATCGCCGAAGACCATCTCGCGATCATATTCGAAGAGTTCCGCCAGGTCGGCGCCGATTACCGCAGAAAGGCCGAGGGCACGGGCCTCGGGCTGGCTCTCACGAGGAAATTCGTCGAGCTGCACGGCGGAACCATGCATGTCGAGAGCGCCCCGGGAAAAGGCTCGACTTTCACCTTCACTCTACCCGAAAAGGTTCTCGAAGCAGCATGAACCCGATCCTGATCGTCGAAGATAACGACAAGAACCTGAAACTCGTGCGCGATGTGCTTCAATTCAAAGGCTACCGCACCGTTGCAGCGACCACGGCCACCGAAGGTCTGCGGCTTGCGCGCGAAGAGCAGCCGATTCTCATCCTCATGGATATTCAGCTTCCGGATTTCGACGGCATCACGGCGCTTCTGCGCCTGCGGGAAGATCCGCTCACCCGGCAGATACCAGTCATCGCGGTGTCGGCTTCCGCGATGCCCGACGAGCAGCACAGGATTGTGGCTTCGGGATTTAATGCGTACATTACAAAACCGATCGAAGTCAAAAGCTTTGTCGAAACCGTGGAAAAATTTGCCGGCAAAGCGACCTAGATTAAGCACTCTTATGCCGCACAAGATCCTCGTTGTCGATGACGTTGAACGAAACGTAAAGCTGCTTGCGGACGTGCTGACCGCGAAAGGCTACGACGTCATCACTGGAGACTGCGGCGCCGAGGCATTGAGGCGCGCACGCGAGGACAGGCCGGATCTCATGCTTCTCGACGTGATGATGCCCGGCATGAGCGGGTACGAAGTGTGCGAGACGATACGGGGCGAGCCCGAGCTGCGGATGCTGCCGATCGTGCTTGTCACCGCGCTCGATCCGTCCGAACGCGTAAAAGGCCTCGACTGCGGGGCGGACGATTTCATCACGAAGCCCATCAATCAGCAGGAGCTGCTCGCGCGCGTGCGCTCGCTTCTTCGCATCAAGTCGCTGTACGACGAAGTGCAGGCACAGCGCGCGCAGCTCGAAGAATGGAACTGCACGCTCGAGAGGAGAGTCGCCGACGGCATCGCCGAGCTCGACCGCCTCTCGAGGCTCAAACGCTTCTTTTCTCCCCAGGTGGCGGATCTCATTCTGTCAGGGGGAACCGAAGATCCGCTGCGCAGTCATCGAAGCGAGATCACCGTCGTATTCGTCGACCTCCGGGGATATACGGAATTCACCGAAACGTCCGATCCGGAAGAGGTCATGGGGGCGCTGCGCGACTATCACCGCGCGATGGGACGCCTCATCGTCGAGTATCAGGGCACGCTCGAGCGCTTTGCCGGCGATTCGATCATGATCTTCTTCAACGATCCGGTGTCCGTTCCGAATCCGGCGGAGAAAGCCATTCGCATGGCTCTCGAAATGCAGCAGGATTTCGCGCAGCTTGCGACAGCCTGGAGAAAGCGCGGATACGATCTCAACATCGGCATCGGTGTCGCACAAGGTTACGCAACGCTCGGCGCGATCGGGTTCGAAGGAAGGCTCGATTACGGAGCGATCGGAACGGTGTGCAGTCTTGCCGCGCGGCTCTGCGCGCAAGCGAAAGGCGGGCAGACACTCGTGGCCCAGCGCGTGCTGGCGCACGTCGAACACCTCGTCGAGCGCGAGCACATCGGGGAGCTGGCGCTGAAAGGCTTTCACCGTCCGGTGCCTGCGTACAACGTATCTGCTTTGAAGGCGGCCACGGCCTAGGCCGTCCAGCGTATTCAAATCTCCGCGGCCCCCGTGGAGAATCAATTGCCCCAGCGATTGCAAGCGGCTCGTGACGCCGCAGGCCTCCGGAGGATGCGATGGCGGAGACACTGAGAAATACGCCTTATGCCGGTACGTGCGTGTATACCGGCGGGGAGCGCCGACGCGGGCGCGGCGGAGTGTGGATGCTGATCGCGTTCGAGGTCATGGCGTTTGCGGCGGCCGTATGGCTGGCAATTGCGGTGCCCGAGGCACTCGAAACGGCGGCGTCATCTGCAAACGCGTCCATGTTGGACGCCGTGCCCCGCGCGGGCAACAGCCACCGCGGCGGCAGCTAAAACTGCTCCACACTCCCGTCTTCAATTCGGGGCAACGGGCGGCGGTCGATCGTTCTTCGACCGACGTTCGGGCGTGACGAGCCAGAACGTGGCGGCGACGATCAGCGCGAAAAGCACGT
>DASRIK010000282.1:0-2295 GCA_035650035.1 Burkholderiales bacterium
CATGACCGCGACGAACTCGCCCGCCGCGATGTCCATCGACACATTGTTGAGCGCCGTGACCGCATAGCCTTCCATGCGGTAGACCTTCACGAGATCGCGGGTGACGATCAGCGGACTGCTGGACGATTGGCCGGCGGAATGTTCCTGGCTCACAGGACTAGAAGCCGAACCGCGGCCCGCCCTTCGATTGTTGCGGCCGCGCTTTCGCGCCGTCCGATGCAATGCCCATGATGACCTCCGCACCTTCCTGCAGATCGCCCGAGACGAGCTCGGTGGCAGTGCCGTCGCTCAAACCGAGCCGCACCGACACGGGCTTCGGTTTGCGGTCCTCTCCCAGCACCCAGACGCGCCCGGCCGTCGTGCCGCCGCGGGTGCGTGCGGCGCCAGCCATCGCTTCGTAGCGCGCGCGTTGCTCGGGCGTAAGCACTTCGGCAATACGCGGGCGCGCTTCGGCTCGCAATCGCTCGGCCTGCCGCCTGCGCTCAGCCGGATCGTCGGCGCCGATCTCGCCGATTCTCGCCCTCGTGTCGTTCTGGATCGCCTCGATTTTGGCACGTTGTTCGGGCGTGAGCCCCAGCTCTTTCGTGAGACGCTCGAGGAAGGCCTGGCCGCCCTTGCCTTTTCCGGCGCCTTTGTCTTTGCCCCTGTCGTCGGGCGAGCCGTCCGCGACGGCGGCAGCAGCGCCCGACGCTTCGGTCCCGACGCCGACCGGCCGGAAGCGAAGCGCCGCATTAGGTACCTTGAGCACGTTCTCGCGCGTATCGACAATGATGCGCACGTTTGCCGTCATGCCGGGAAAGAGCTCCAGCTCCGGGTTGGAGGTACGTATGACTCCGATATACGTGACCACGTTCTGCACGACCTGCGCGGCTTTGCGGATCTGCGCGACGGTGCCGCGAAACGTCCGCCCAGGGAACGAGTCCACGGTGAAGGTCGCCTCCTGACCGACGCGTATACGGCCGACTTCGGATTCATCTATCGACGTGTCGACCTGCATCTGACGCAGATCCTGCGCGATCACGAAAAGCTCGGGCGCCTGCAGACTCGCCGCGACCGTCTGGCCGGGCTCGACCGATTTCTTCACGACGATACCGTCGACGGGCGCGCGAATCTCCGTGCGATCGAGGTCGACTCTCGATTGCGCGAGCTGCGCTTCGCGCTGCCGTACGACCGCGTCGGCATTGCGCACCTGCGCCTGGCCGACCGCCAGCTGCGCCTGCTCCGCTTTCAGCTGCTCGCGGGCCGCCTCGAGACTTGCAAGCGCCTTGTCGCGTACCGCCGCGGAGACGAAGTTTTTCTCGAACAGCATCTGGTTGCGGTTGTACTCCCGCTCCGCGTCGGCGAGCAGCACTTTCGCCCGTGCGGCCTGCGCCTGCAGGGCAGCGACGTTCGACCGCTGCGTGAGCGCACCTGCGCGAGCCGCTTCGACGTCGGCCATCGTCTGATTGACTTTGAGCGAAAAGGATTCCGGATCGATACGTGCGATCAGCTGCCCTTTCTTGACCGGGGAGTTGTAGTCGACGTAGAGCTCTTTGATCTGCCCCGAAACTTGAGAGCCGACCTGAACGGATACGACCGGATTCAGGGTCCCCGTGGCCGCCACGGCAGCCGTGATCGATCCGCGCTCGATCTTCGCGAGCCTGTAGGCGGGAGCGGACGTGAAAGGATCTTTCCACCAGACGTAGCCGCCCGCGACTGCAAGCAGCAATACGACAGCGGCGATATAGATGGAGCGGCGTTTCATGGGAAGGTTGGAAGCCGCACCAGGCCTCGGCCAAATGTGCGGATTCTACAGTGCGCGTTCGGGCGCGCGCCCTGCACCATGTAACAAAAGGTTACATGGAAGGGAGATGCCTTAGAGGCGGGGAAAAAAGGAGAAGTTCAGATACCCTGCTGCAGGCTGGTGGGCGGCGTCACCCGGCGGGGCTCACGCATGGCCTCGCGCACGCTCTGCTCGATCGCATCGATCGCCGCGCGTGCCGCGGCGGCGCCACGTCTCTTGACCTCGTCGCCGATCGCTTCCGCGCGACGGGTGAGCTCGTCGGGCGAAGGCGCGTCGCGGCCTTCCATCGCCGCGTTCAGGGCGTCACGCAGATAATCGAAGACGAGTCCGACATCCCGCTCCTGCACGATTCCACCGAGGAAAGAATCGGAAGACGGCCGCCGCGACTCTTGCGCGTAAGCGGAAGAGAACACGGCGAGGCCCAGGAATGCTGCAGCGATGAGTCTTTTCATGATGTCACTCCTTACGAACCCCTCACCCATCCCACCCTTCATTGCTTGTGATAGATCTCC
>DASRIK010000283.1:0-5537 GCA_035650035.1 Burkholderiales bacterium
GAGACGAAATACGGCAAGCCCGTGATCGATCGCGTGGTCAATTTCAAAACGCCAATGAAGGACGTCGCGAAAGCGTTCATGGTGTCGATCGACTCGACGATGCGGTCGAACCTCACCGTTGGCCTCCCCATCGATCTGCTCGCGTACGAGCGTAACTCGTGCCGCGTCACGATGCAGCGGCGGTTCACGGCTGGCGACCGCTATGTCTCCGAGCTGAGCGGCATCTGGTCTGCAGGCTTACGCCGCGCGTTCGTCGAAGTGCCGGACGTGCCGTGGGACGAAGAGGCGAAGAAGACGTTATCCCAGACCTGATCCGGGACGGCATCCACGCGGTTTTTTAGCTCCGACCCGGCGCACTGCTATCGCGCGGCTTAACATTTGCTGCCCAAATGTTAGCCTCCTCTGAAAGACGGCCGAGCTTCTATAGCGATGGGCTCACGCTTCCAAGAGACTTCTCAACATCCAGGCCGTCTTTTAGCTTCGGCCGGGCTGCTGCATCAAATGCAGCAGCCCTTAACATTCGCGCTGCGGCGAATGTTAGCCTTCTCTGAAAAACCGCGTTCCGTCGGTCGCTACGATCGCTCGACGAAGAATCTCTATTGCTCTAATAGACTCCTCAGCATCCAGGCGGTTTTTTCATGGATCTGCATCCGCTGGGTGAGCAGGTCCGCCGTCGGTTCGTCGTTCGCTTCTTCGACCGCCGGGAAAATCGAACGGGCGGTGCGCACGACGGCTTCCTGGCCCTGGACGAGCAGCCGGATCATGTCTTCCGCTTTCGGAACGCCTGCCTCTTCCTTGATCGAAGAGAGCCGCGAGTAATCGGCGTAAGTGCCTGGTGCGGGGTAACCCAGCGCGCGGATGCGCTCGGCGATCTGGTCTACCGCCAGCGCAAGCTCGTTGTACTGCGTCTCGAACATGAGATGCAGCGTCTGGAACATGGGCCCCGTCACGTTCCAGTGAAAGTTGTGCGTCTTCAGGTAAAGGGTGTACGTATCCGCGAGCAGCCGTGACAGCCCTTCCGCGATCGTCTTGCGGTTGGCTTCACTGATCCCGATATCGATCTTCGCCATGGTTCACTCCCGTTCTGATGGGTTTTCATGATAGAAAAGGAGCGCCTCCACGGCCACTTGATTGTTTCAATCGCAGCAATAGACAGTTGCTATGAAGGAGGAGTTTGGCGCCGATCAGGCGGCGATTACGGCACTCGGTTCCGCATTCGGAAGCATCGTGACGCCGGGCAGCTTGCAGGCGAGTATCGCTTCGCGGACGAGCTCGACAGCACGCGAGCGCGGAAAGCTGCGCCGCCACGCAAGGGCGACGCGGCGACTCGGGACCGGCGCAGTAAATGGCTTCACGGCGGTGAGTCTGTTTTCCGCCGTCCGCGCTTCGGCCGCGGCAGCAGGAACAACCGTGATGCCGACGCCTGAAGCCACCATGTGGCGGATCGTTTCGAGCGAGCTTCCTTCCAGACTGTGCTGAATGCCATCGTTCGTCGCGCGTTCGATACCCGCACACGTTTGCAAGACCTGCTCCCGGAAACAGTTGCCGCTCGAAAGCAGCAGCAGGTTCTCGCGACAGAGATCCGCCGCGGGTATGCGCGTTTTGCGCGCCCACGGATGCGTCGCGGGCACCAGCACGCGAAAAGGCTCGTCATATACCGCCTGCGTGATGATCCCCGGCTCCGAAAACGGCAGGGACAGCACTGCCACGTCCACTTCGCCGGTCTTCAGAAGCTCGCTCAGGCGCGCGGTGTAGTTTTCCTGAATGATCAGCGGCATGCGCGGCGCACGCTTGTGCAATAACGGAATCAGGAGCGGCATCAGATACGGACCGATGGTGTAGATCGTTGCGAAGCGCAGTGGCGTGGCAAGCTCGTCCTTGCCTTCGATCGCGATGTTCTTGATGGTCGCCGCTTCTTCCAGCACCCGCTGCGCCTGTTCGACGATGCGGCTTCCTACCGGCGTCACAGTGACCTCGGCGCCACCGCGCTCGAAGAGCGTTACGCCCAGCTCGTCCTCGAGCTTTCTTACCGCCACTGAAAGCGTCGGCTGGCTCACGAAACACTTTTCCGCCGCCCGCCCGAAATGACGCTCGCGGGCGAGGGCAACGATGTAGCGCAGTTCCGTAAGGGTCATTCAGTTTCGTAGTTCGTACACGGCGTGGACCGGCCAGTGGTCGGAGGGCGCCGCATCGTTGAAGAAGAACTGCGGGACCGATGCGGATACCGCACGCACTTCGCTGTTACCGACGATCCAGTCGATGCATTCGCTGATTGCGAGGGCTCCGGGCTTCACGCCGGCGGTGGGATAGCACTTGAACGTCGGCGGCGGCTGAAGCCCGAGCGCGGCAAAGCAGCTCACGTAGCCCTCGTCGTGCAGCAGGTTCGGTGGGTGCACGGGATCGTTGAGGTCTCCCATGAAGAAGAGAGGCTCGCGATCGCGGTTGAGACGCTTCAGCTCGGCGATGATGCGCTGTGTCTGAGCGACACGGGGCGAATATCCGGTCTTGCACTCATCGGGATGCCGCTGATGCGTAAGGTGCGCGGTGGACACGAGTACCGACCGATCGAATGCGGACACCTGCAGACGCACCCAGTAAAGCCGCCGATCGGCTTCGTGGGTGATCCCGACGTCTTCGGCGCCGTGCTCGATTTCGGAAAACATCGAAGCCCGCCAGTAGATGTTGCTCTGCATCGCCCAGCCCGCATAGTTGTCCTGAACGCGCCGGTGGCCGCTCAGGGCATTGTCCAGCAGCTCGCGCGAGACGGGATGAAATTCCTGCAGGCATACGAGGTCGGGGTCGAAGAGCGACATGAAGTTGCGCAGCGCTTACTTGCGAAACTCCCAGCGCTCGTCGCTCCAGATGTTGTATGTGACGATGCTGATGCGCAGAGGATGCATCAGAAATACGAAGCCTTCACACCCGGCGGTGGCGAATATCGGAACGTGCCCCGTTTGAGTATCGCTTCCACACCGCCGTGTTTTTCGATGTGCGCGTGCTGGTCGGCGCGTGCTGCAGCGTCGACGGCTTCGGGATCGACGATTGCGCGCAATGCGGCTTCGCACTCGCGAACGACGCTTGCGTAAGCTGGATCGCGGCCGAGATCCTTTCGCTCGCAGGGATCACGCTCGAGATCGAAGAGCATCGGCGGCATACCCACGTAATGGATGTACTTGTACTGCCGGTGCCGAATCATATAAGAAGCGGTGATCGCGCCGGCCGCATGATATTCGGACAGGAGCGTTCGGCGCGGAACGTAGCCTTGCGCGATGTCGAGCAGTGAATGTCCGGGCAGAGATGCGTCTGCGGGATCCGGTTTTGCACCAAGCCCCTGGACGAAGGTCGGAAAGCCGTCGACAAGCGAAACCGGCGTGGGGCACACGTTCCCTGCCGGCACGTCGGGCCCTGCCATCATGAGCGGAATGCCTGCGGACTCTTCGTACATGGTCGACTTGCCCCACATGCCGCGTGTGCCCAGATTGTCGCCGTGGTCGGTTGTGTAGACGACACGTGTGTGCTCGGCGAGTCCGGTTTCTTCCAGCGCACGAAGGATTTTCCCGATGTTGTCATCGAGAAACGAAACGAGGCCCATGTAGGCGGCAACCGCGCGGCGCACCATCGGCGCGTCGAATGGCTCGTCGAAGCACAGGCATTTGCGCATGGCGTCGGTAAACGGGTGTTGCGGCCGCTCCTCGTACATGTCCGGCCATGGCACCGCGTCTTCCGAATAGAGATCGTAGAACTCGGGCGGCGCGATGAGAGGGAAATGCGGGGAGACGAAGCCGACATACACGGCCCACGGCTTGTCACTTCGTCGCTGCGCTTCACCGCGCAGCCACTGCACCGTTTCGTCCACGATCGAGCGGTCGTAGCGCGTGTATTCCGACTCGCCCCGGCCTGCTTCGGGGCCCAGTCTCGCAGAACCCGGCCGCCGCGGAAGCTCGTCGCGAATCAGCCCGAGGAGATCGCCCACGCCGTTCACGATATGGAGGGGCAGGATTTCTTCACCGAAGCCGTTACGTTGCGGGTCCGAGTCGACATAGTGCAGCTTGCCGATCGACGTGACACGGTGGCCTTGCGCCATGAGACGATGTCCCCATGACGGCAGGCGTCCGTCGTACGCGATCGCGTTGTCCCAGCAGCGATGTTGATGGACATAGCGGCCTGTCGCGAAGCTCGCGCGTGCCGGTACGCAGATCGGGCAATTCGTATAGGCGTTCGTGAACCGCGTGCCACGCGCGGCGAGGCGATCGAGATTCGGAGTCCTGATCATCGAATGGCCGTAGCAGCCGAGCACGCGCTTGCTGTGCTCGTCGGACATGATCCAGAGCAGGTTGGTCGCTTTCATGAGGCGACTACTTGTACTTGCGCGTCATGAGCTCGGCGACCGGAACACCCGCCTCGATATCCGCTTTCCGGCGCGTGTCCGCGGTGTCGATCTTGCGTGCGACCTCCAGCACGGCGGCTGCATGCTCGCGGGGAACGAAACACACGCCGGCTTCATCGCCGCACACGAGGTCTCCGGGATTCACCTGCACTCCGCAAACGTGTACCGTCCCGTTCACTTCCACGGTCTGCATCCGCCACTTGCCCGTAATCGGTGTAAAGCCGCGGCACCAGACCGGCCAGCCCATTTCGCGGTATTGCTGAGGATCTCGCACCGTGCCGTCGACGACGGCGCCCGCAAAGCCCTGCCGCTGCGCGATGGTCGCCGACTGGCCGCCCATGTTCGAACAGCCCATCACGCCTTCGATCACGAGCACGTCGCCGGCTTCTGCGAGGTTATGGGCTTCGCTTTCACCCTGCGTGTTCGTTTTGTCCTGGGCCGCTTTGTGTATCTGCGCCTTGCGCTGAATATTGCGGACCGTGAGCGCGCGCCCGACGATCCGCGTGCCTGTATTCACCGGGGGCAGCACGCACGCGGGCACCACGCCGACGATGCCCAGCTCGTCCATTGCGTCGGATACCGTTCCGGTCAGGTCGATGAGCGCTTTGTAGCCTTCGAGGAGATCGTGTCCGAGCCGCGGCAGCTCGAGCATGCGGATCGCTTCACGCGGCAAACGGCCCAGTGTCTCTTTTTCCGCCATCGTCCAGTATCTCATCGTGCGGGGAACGTTATCTTATAGCGTAAAGCATCGCGTCACACGGCTCGGTCAACCGTCACCCGTCACTCGTCAGCGAAGTATTGTTTTCCCCCCGTGAGCGCGTTATCGTGCTCCCCTCGATTTCTTGCTGGTCACCAGGCTATGGCAGACGCAAAGCGCGGAATGCGCCGCAACCTCACCGCCTACGGCGACGAAGAGTTCTCGCTCTTTCTGCGCCGTGCGTTCATCAAGGCGATGGGTTACACCGACGAGGCGCTCGACCGGCCCATCATCGGTATCACGAATACGTATAGCGGATTCAACGCGTGTCACCGCACCGTTCCGGAGCTGATTGAATCCGTGAAACGAGGCGTCATGCTCTCGGGTGGCCTGCCGGTCGAGTTTCCAACGATAACGCTGCATGAGTCGTTCGCGCATCCGACGAGCATGTAT
>DASRIK010000284.1:0-11854 GCA_035650035.1 Burkholderiales bacterium
GTCGACCTCACCGAAGGCGACGTATATACGCTCTCCCCCGGCACAAAGGCTATTCTGGCGAGGCTCGAAGCGCCGGTGCGGATCCGCTTCTATTACACGCAGGGCAGTAACGCCGTGCCGGTCGGTCTGAAGACCTTCGCGCAGCGCGTCGAGGATCTGCTTGCCGAGTATCGTGCGGCTGCGAAAGGCAAGGTGGTGATCGAGCGCCTGAACCCGGAGCCCGATTCCGACGCGGAGGATGCCGCCGCCCTGGACAACGTCGAAGGCCAGATGACGAACACCGGCGAGAAGTTCTATCTCGGCCTCTCCATCTCGTTCCTGGATCAGAAAGCCTCCATACCCGTGCTTTCGCCCGATCGTGAACGCCTGCTCGAGTACGACATCACGCGCGCCATCGCGCAGGTCGCGGCGACCAAGAAACCGGTGGTGGGCCTGATGAGCGCGTTGCCCGTGCTAGGGCGGCCGCTCAATCCGATGACCAAGCAGCAGCCGACCGAGCCGTGGGTGATCGGCTCGGAATTGAAGCGCCTGTTCGACGTGCGCAAGATCGAGCTGGATGCGAAAAAAATCGATGACGACATTCAGGTGCTGCTCGTCATCCATCCACGAAACGTGCTGGAGGAAACTGAATACGCGATCGACCAGTTCGTCCTGCGCGGTGGAAAGCTGATCGTCTTCGCAGATTCCTACGCCTACTTCGATCAGCAGCCGGATCTGCAGAACCCGTTCGGCGGCTCACAGGCCGGGCAGTCGGTGCTCTACAACCTGTTCAAAGCGTGGGGTTATGAGCTCACGCTGAACCAGGTCGTCGCCGATCTCACGTACGCGAGCGGGGCCGGCCCGCGCCTCCTGCCCACGCTGCTTTCGCTACCGGCGGAAGCGCTCAACCAGGACGATGTGGTCATGAGCCAGGTCGGCACGATGCTTGTGCCCTTCGCCGGTGTTTTCAAAGGCAAGCCCGCTGAGGGCCTCACGCCGACGGTGCTTGCGCATACGTCGAAGAATTCCATGCTGGTGGATCTCATCATCGCCACGCTGTCAGGCGAGCCTTCGACCCGCGGATTCCAGCCGTCGGGCGAGGAAAACCCGATCGCTATGCGGCTTTCCGGCAAGTTCAAGACGGCTTTCCCGAACGGCAAACCCGAGCCTCTCGGCCGCGGCGACAAGAAAGAGGCGCCGAAGCCGGACGAAAAAGCCGCCCCGCAGCTCCGCGAAGGGGCCGCCGAGAACCAGGTCGTTCTGGTGAGCGACGTCGACATGCTGAGCGACGGCGCTGCTGTCGAAGTGCAGGAAGTCTTCGGCCAGAAGCTGGTGGTCCCGCGGAACGGCAACCTGGCATTCGCTCAAGGCCTCATAGAGCAGTTCTCAGGCGACCAGAACCTGATGGCGCTCCGCAGCCGCGCCTCCTTCACGCGGCCCCTCACGGTGATTCGGCACATGGAATCGCAGGCCCAGCAGCAATACCTCGGCAAGATCAAGGAGCTCGAGGACAGCCTCAACCAGACGCAGGAGAAGCTCCAGGAGCTCCAGAAAGGCAAGCCGGGCGCCGGCTCGAGCACCATCCTCACGGCCGAGCAGCAGGCCGAGATCGACAATTTCCGCAAGCAGACGATCAAGACGCGCGCGGAGCTGAAAGAGGTCCGCAAAAACCTCAGGGTCGAGACGGACAGGCTCGAGTTCTGGACGAAAGTCGTCAACATCGGCCTGGTGCCGCTGCTCATCGCGCTGACCGGGCTCGCCCTGGCGTACTCGAAGCGCCGCCGTGCCAGAGCGGCGGCGCAGCGTGCCTGAACGCCGCTATCGAGCTTCAAAACATGAACCGTAAACAGTTTCTGATCCTGGTCGTCGCGCTTCTCGTGCTCGGAGGCGCCGGACTCGCGATGTTCTGGCAGGACATCGCCGCATATCGCACGGCGGGCTCGAAAATCGGCGGCAAGCTCCTGCCGAATCTCAAGATCGCAGATCTCGCGCAGCTCGAGCTTCGCGATGCGAAGAATCGCGTGACGCTCGTCCGCAAGGAAAATCACTGGGTCGTTCAGGAGCGGGACGGTTACCCGGCGGATTTCAAGGCGATCAGCGATTTCGTGATCAAGCTTTCGGATCTGAAGATCGTGCAGGCGGATACAGTCGGCGAATCGCTCCTGCCGCGTGTCGAGCTCGTCGAGCCCGGCAAAGGCGAAGGGGCCGGGACCCTGGTCGAGTTGAAGGACGCTGGCGGGAAGACGCTTGCGGCGGTCGTGCTCGGGAAGAAAGTGCTGAAGAAAGATCCCGGCAACCCGCTGCCCTCGGCACAGGATGGCGTACCCGCGGCCCGCTACATTCGCGTTCTGGACGAGAAGAACCAGGTCGTCGTGGTTTCAGATCCGCTCGCGGCGGCCGAAGCGCAGCCGGGCCGCTGGCTCGACAAGGATTTCGCCAAAATCGAGCGCGTGAAAACGCTCAGCGTGGAAAGCGACAACGGCTGGAAGATCACGCGCGACGAGGAGTGGGGCCAGTGGAAGTTCGCCGGTGGCGGCGGCGATCTCGATCCGAGCGGCGCGGTCTCTGCCGTCAATTCGCTTGGGCAGCTTTCGTTCAATGACGTCGTGGCCGGCGCCAAACCGGAGGAGGAGGGCAAGCCCGTGACGATCACGGCCGACACGTTCGACAACCTCGTGTATACCGTGCGGCTCGCGAAGCGGAAAGGGAGCGAAGACTACCTCCTCAGCGTGAACGTATCGGGCGAGCCGCCCCGCGAACGCCAGGGCGAAAAAGGCGAGAAGGCTGAAGACAAGGAACGGCGCGACAAGGATTTTGCCGAGAGCCGCAAGCGGCTCGAGCTGCGGATCGCGCGCGACAAGGCGAGGAGCGCGTGGACGTATGTCGTCGATGCGAAGCAGGTGGCGCCGCTGCTGAAACCCCGCGGCGAGATGCAGCGCAAGCCGCAGGCCGACCGGAAACAGTGACGAGAATGATAAACTCAGCGCTATGAAATGGCATCGTTTTCCCAAGTCTCCCGTCTTCCCTCCCGGACACAAATGGGAGTTCGAGAAGCTTAAGAAGTATTACGAGTCCGACGTGACCGCACTGGTTCGGGCGATGCTCGAGGACGACGAAATCCGCGAAGACCAGCGCGCGGCCTGGGAGCGCTGGCGCAACGAAGCGGGCTCGAAGGCCCCGCCTCAGTAAACCTCGCGCTCGACGCGTTCCTGCGGGCGGGCCGCGTGCGGTGCCCGATCCTCAGCTCAGGAGACCTATCGTGAATTTCCGAATCCAGCTGCGGCTTTCGCTCGCATTCGCGCTCGCATCGTGCGCAGGGGCGCATGCGGCATCGTCCGACAAGAGTGCAGCCCAGGCTTTTCCGACGAAGCCGATCCGCTTTGTCGTGCCATTCGCGCCCGGCGGCAGCACGGATACGCTTGCGCGCACGCTCGGTCAAAAGCTTTCCGAAGGGCTCGGGCAGCAGGTCGTGATCGACAATCGCACCGGCGCGAACGGCAACATCGGCATGGAAATCGTCGCCAATGCGCCGCCGGACGGGCACACGATCGTCCTCGGCTATATCGCGAACGTCGCGATCGGTCCCAGCCTTTACGACAAGCTTCCTTTCGACCCGGTCAAGGACTGCGAGCCGGTCACTCTCATTGCGACCTCGCCGAACGTGCTCGTCGCGCATCCGTCGGTGAAAGCGACCAGCATGAAGGAGCTCATTGCGCTCGCCAAAGCACAGCCGGGCAAGCTCAATTACGCGTCCGCAAGCGTCGCGAGCGTCGGGCATCTCACGGGCGAGCTTATCAATCAGCTGGCCGGTATCAAGATGACCCACGTTGCCTACAAAGGCAGCGGGCAGGCGGTGACGGACCTCCTCGGCGGACACATCCAGCTCATGTACAGCGGGTTCTCCTCGACGCTGCCGCACATCAAATCAGGAAAGCTTCGCGCGATCGCGCAGACCGGAACGAAGCGCTCGCCCGCGCTGCCCGACGTGCCGACGATCGCGGAATCCGGTTTCCCCGGATTCGAGGCGACTGCGTGGTATGGCGTTCATGCGCCGGCGCGCACGCCCAGGCCGATCGTGTCCCGTCTCAACGCCGAGTTCGTAAAAGCGCTTAACCTGCCCGACGTGAAGGAGCGCCTGGCGGGCCTTGGCTTCGAGATCTCCGGCAGCACGCCTGATTACTACGGCAACTACATCAAGTCGGAGATCAAGAAGTGGGCGAAGGTGGTCAAGGCCTCTGGCGCGCGCCCGGAGTGAGGCTCACTCCGGCGTGCGCCGCAAGGCGCCGGTAAACACCTCGGAGAGACACCAAAGGTTTCCCTGCGAGACCTTTCCTTTCCGTCCTCTGCATCCTCTGCGGTTAATTCCTTGAGCCCAGTCGAGCGTAGATCGGCGCCATGTGCGCCCGCAGGTGCGGGCGCCTGTACGCGAGATAGAGCCCGGCCACCGCACAGCAGATACCGCCTGCGGTGAGCGTCGGCCCCACTCCGACGTACTCCGCGATAGCACCGGCGGCAACGGCCCCGAGGGGCGACATGCCAAGAAAGGCCGCTGTGTAGAGACTCATCACGCGTCCGCGTTTGTCGTCTTCGACGATCGTCTGCAGAATCATGTTGGTCGATACGGAGGTGACGAGGATACCGAACCCGACGATCGCGAGAAGCGGCACCGCGATCCATAAACGCCCGGGCCACGAGAGCAGCGCGAGGGCGGTGCCCGCAGCAAAGCTCGCCCAGGCGATCACCCCGACAAGACCGCGGATGTTGCGGCGAGCGGCGAGGAAAAGAGTGCCCGCTACGCCGCCGAAACCGGCTGCCCCCACGAGAAACCCCATGATGTTCGCGCCGCCGCCGTAGATTTCCCGCACGAGCGCCGGCATGAGCGTCATGTAGGGCGTTGCAAGCAGGCTCACGACCGCGACGGTCGAGAGCAACAGTCGAATGGGCACTGAGCGCCACGCATAGGTGAATCCTTCCTGGAGTCCGCGCAGGATGGGCGCGTGCGAGTCCGAGCGCGGACTCGACTGCACCCGAATCATCATGAACGTCACGATCACCGCGACGAACGTGAACGCGTTCACGACGAAGCACACCGATTCTCCGTACGCCGTAATTACTACGCCGGCAACAGCGGGCCCGATGAGCCGGCCGGCATTTGCGATGAACGACGTGAGGGCCACCGCATTGGACAGGTCTTCCTTCCCGCCGACCAGCTCGACGAGATACGCGTGCCGCACCGGCAGCTCGAAGGCGACGAGCACGCCCATGACCATCGAAAGCAGGATGATGTGCCATGCAGCGATGATTCCCGTGACGGCAAGCGCCGATAGCGCAATCGCCTGCAGCATTTCGAGCACCTGCACCACGAACATCGTGCGGTGCAGGTTCGCACGGTCGGACCACAGGCCTGCGAGAGGCGCAAGCAGGAGTATCGGAATACTGCTCGCGAAACCCAGGACGCCGAGCAGTGCGGTCGAGCCGGTCAGACGGTAAAGCAGCCAGCTCTGCGCGATGGATTGCATCCAGTAACCGACCAGCGCGACCGCCTGCCCCGATGCGAACAGCGCGAAGTTGCGATGGCGAAGCGCGCGAAGGATTGTCAGGCGCAAAAAACGTGGTCCGCAATGCGAGAGGCCGGCAATTCTAACCCGCCTCGCTCGGTCGCCCGCGGTACAATCCGGCCCCAGATGGTCGACCATCCCCCTATCTGCAGCGCTCTCGCCGCGGCTTTGCCTGTCTGTTGCGAAGCACCGCGGCTCCTGACGAGCGAGCGCGTGTCGTGCTGCGCATCATGGGGACTCCACAATCTCATTGAGGCTCGGCCGCACGCACGGCGCAGAGCGTAGCCGTGCCGATCTCTGTCCTGCTTCTGATCGTGCTCCTCAACATGACCGCATTCCGCGGGAGCAAGGTCGTCATCACGCTCTTCGCGGTCGATCTCGGCATGCCGCAGTTCTACATCGGTGCGCTGGTCGCGATGTACTCGGTGTTTCCGATGTTTCTCGGTCTTTACGCGGGCAAACTCACGGATCGACTTGGCGTCCGCGCGCCGATGATCGGCGGCACCGTCGGCGTAGTGGCGGGCCTCCTCGTGCCTTTTATCTTTCCGCGCGTGCCGGCGCTCTATGCGTCGGCGATGCTGATCGGCGCGACGTGGGTGTTCTACAACGTCTGCGCGCAGAACCTGATCGGAATCCTGAGCGATGCGGAATCGCGTGCGCGGAATTTCAGCAACTACGGGCTCGTGATGGCGGGCGGCGGCTTCTTCGGTCCGCTGCTCTCCGGTTTTTCGATCGATCATTTCGGGCATGCCCAGACGTACCTGCATCTCGCCCTGATCCCGGTTACGTCGGCGCTGGTACTCGTCGCGATGCGCTCCATTCCGCCGGGGCTCGGCAAAGGCAAGGTGAGCGAGGAGCACGCGGAGTATTCAGCCAGACTCCTCAGCAACAAGCCGCTGCGCCGGACGCTCATAACGAGCGCAATCGTGCTGACCGGCACCGATCTCTTTCAGTTCTACATGCCGATCTACGGTCGTGCCGTGGGACTCTCCGCGTCGGCGATCGGCATGATTCTCGGGTCGTTCTCTGTTGCCGCGTTCCTCGTGCGGCTGGTGATGCCGCGGATGGTGACGCGCTGGGGCGCCGATACAGTCCTCGTCTGGGCACTTTTCATCGGCGGCGCCGCGTACGTGCTGTTCCCCGCGTTCGAGCATGCTGCGCTACTCGCGGCCGTGGCACTCGTGCTCGGGCTCGGCCTCGGCTGTAGCCAGCCCGTGAGTCTCATGCTGATCTACGATCGCGCACCGCAGGGTCGCTCCGGCGAAGCGTTGGGCTTGAGGGTCACCATCAACAATTTCATGCACATCACGATTCCCCTCGTCTTCGGAGCCATTGGCACGATCTTCGGCAGCGCGGTCCCGGTATTCCTTGCGAATGCGGCAATCATGACGGTGGGCGGCGTTCTCAGCCGCAAAGCGGCGTCCTGGCCTCGTCGTTGAGGGTTCGGGATGTTTGCAAGATAATCGAACGCTCTTCGCAGGAGGGCTCCACGATGAAAATAGCCGTCATAGACGATTACCAGGACGCGTTCAGAAAAACGAAAGCGTTCAGCAAGCTGGCCGGGCACGAAGTGACAGTCTATACCGACACCGAAAAGGACCCGGAAAAGCTTGCGGCCCGGTTGAAGGATGCCGACGCGGCGGTACTCACGCAGCAGCGCTCCCCTTTCCCCCGCGCGGTAATCGAGCGTCTTCCAAAGTTGAAGCTGATCAGCCAGACAGGCCGTAACGCGTACCACATCGATCTCGCAGCGTGCGCGGAGCGCGGCATCGTCGTCTCCGCCGGTGGCGGCGGCGGCCCCAACCCGACAGCAGAGCTGACTTGGGCCCTCATCCTCGCGCACCTGCGCCACATCCCCGAAGAAGTGCAGCGGATGAAGGACGGCAAGTGGCAGGCGACGCTCGGCGTTGGCCTGAAGGACAAAACGCTCGGCGTGTACGCGTACGGCCGTATCGGCAGCGTCGTCGCAAACGTGGGCCGCGCTTTCGGCATGAAGGTGATCTGTTTCGGTCGGGAAGGATCTACGGCGAGAGCGCGCGATGCGGGTTTCGAAACAGCCCAGGACCGGAAAGCTTTTTTCGAAAGCGCTGACATTGTCACGATCCACCTGCCACTCAACAAGGACACGCGCGGCATCGTCACCGCCGAAGACCTTGGACGTATGAAACCGACGGCGCTTTTCGTCAACACGAGCCGTGCGCCGATCGTGGCGCCGGGCGCGCTCGTCGAAGCGCTAAAGAGAGGCAGGCCGGGCCATGCCGCGGTGGACGTCTACGAAGAGGAGCCCGTGCTCAATCGCAATCATCCCCTGATCGGGCTGGAGAACGTCACGTGCACGCCGCACCTCGGGTACGTCGAGGAGCGGAACTACGAGGCGATCTACGGCACCGCGATCGAACAGATCCTCGCGTTCGCGCAAGGCAAGCCCATCAACGTGGCGGGCGCCGAGAAGTAGTAGAGCGTCGGCGGCGGATCGAGCGAGAGCAAGCCGAGGAGGGCAACGGAGTAACACGGCCTGCCACCGTGCAGGCCATGCTTGGTTTCCTTCCGTGTCGTTACCCGAGGCCCGCGCTGAGCGGCCTCAGTGGGGCTTCAGTGCAGGTGTTTGTTGCGCGGGTGCAGCGGAATCACCGTCGAAGGACTCGCCGCGTCACGACCCGCTTCGGCTTGCATCGCGCCGGTCGCGTCGAAGAGCTGATTGATGAGCGCGCCCACCTGATCCGTTTCAGGTTTGCCGAGGTGACGTGAGAGCAGGCTGGTCACGTCCTCGACCACGCACTGCCGACGGAACTCGTGAATCGCTTCGGGCGTGGGGCCGACGAACATCTGGTAGAACTCGTCCTCACCGCCTTCGGGGTAGTACGTGACTTCCACCTCTGACGCGTATTCCGTCAGCGGGCCGAGGTTGTGAAAGGCCTCGGTGAGACGGCTCTGGAAGCTGCGGCCCACTTCACCGGTCCAGCAGATATTGACGACGCGTTCCTTCGGATCGTACGTGATGCCCGGTTCTTCGCGCTCGAGGCTGTGCGCATCCGCGATCGTGTCGACGTCCAGATAATCCAGCCACGGGCGCATCGCCTGGTCGAGCTGCGAGGGGCGCACGCCCTTGCAGAGAAAGATACTGCCATGTACGTGGACTTCGGTTCGCATACGAGCTCCAGTGCGGACAGCCGTCCGGGGAGCGAAGGATAGCACACCACCCCCTGTGACTGCCCCGGTGCCGGAAGCGGTCAGCCGGCGGTGGCCGCGGCCGGCTGGGTATTTTCCTTCGGCATGAAAAAGACGAGAAGGTTCGCAAGAATGATCGTGCCGGCAAGAAAGTAGAAGCCTGCGTAAAGGCCGAACGCATCCGCGATGACCCCGAAGAGGAACGGCGCCACGGCTGCACCGAGGGACGTCACGCCGAACTGCACGCCCACCGCGGCCCCGGCGAGATTCTTCGGTGTGACTTCGAGCGCCCACGCGTGAAGGACCGCACGCATCGCGTAGAGAAAGAAACCCACCATGGCGATGAAAAACACGAACAGCACGCTCGTACCGGCGAGCACCATGCCGATGACCATGACACCGGAGAGCGCCATGCTCGACATGACCACGCGGCGCCGTCCCATCTTGTCGGAAAGATGGCCGCCGATCGGGCCCGCGAGAAAGCCCGCGAGCTGAATCACGCTCATGCAGAAGCCCACGAAAAATGGCGAGTATCCGAGCTCGTAGGCGAGATAGACCGGCAGAAACGTGAGAAGACCTGCTTGCGTGAGCGTCCGAAAAGACGCGCTCACCGACACGAGCATGAGCGCACGGTTGCGCAGCAGGCTCAGGAAATCGCCCATGTATTCCCTCACGCTGCGCCTGTCTCCGGCGGCATTCACGCTACCGTCTTCTCCGGCTTTTGCCGTCACCAGCGCGCCGAGCAGGATCAGGATCAGTACCGCCATCGTGATGCCGGGTACCACGTTCATGATGACCACTTCACGCCACGTGAACCAGCCGAGCAGCGCACCCACGACCACCGGCGCGGCGGCTTCCCCGATGTTCCCGCCCATCCCGTGTACCGAGAGCACGAGGCCTTTGCGCTGCGGATAGCGGTAAGCGAGCGTCGGAATCGCAGCCGGATGCCAGATGTTGTTACCGATGCCGACGAGCGTCACGCAAACGAGCAGCATCCAGAAATCCTGCGTCACGCTCATCAGCGCATAGGGCACGCCGACCCAGAAGAGCGATGCCGCCATGAGGTAGCCCTTCTGTCCGACGATGTCGACGATCATGCCGCCGGGCAGATTCGATATCGCGCCGGCGAGGTGCTGTATCGTCATGATGAGCCCGATCTCCGTATACGAGAGACCGAGCTCCTTCCCGATGAGCGGCAGCAGCAGGTAGAAGGTGGCGGTATACCAGTGCGTGAGCCCGTGCCCCGCGGAGATAAGCCACACGTCTTTGAAACGATAGAGGCGCGGAGCTGCGGCGGCGGCTGTGCTCATGATCTGCGACGTGGCGCGTACAAAGTTTGATGATAGCAGTTGAGCGCGTACGGCGGCTCCGCATATGATTCGCCTCTCGTCGGAAAACCGGGCCGGTCCGGTTTTCGCCGCTACAGAATTCCAGGACGGACCCTTTGCGAACGGACCTCGAACGTTTTTTCAACCCGCGCGGGATCGCGATCATCGGCGCATCCCAGGATTTCGGCACGATCCAGGGACAGCCGCTCAAGCACCTCCAGTCGCACGGTTATAAAGGCGCGCTTTATCCGGTGAATCCACGCTACGGCGAGGTGGCGGGACTGAAGTGTTATCCCTCGCTCGCGGACGTGCCCGAGACGCCCGATCTCGTGCTGATACTCGTCAACGCCGCGCGCGTGGCCGACATGCTCGAGCAATGCGGCGCCAAAGGCGTTCCGTACGTCATCATCTTCAGCTCGGGCTTCTCCGAAGTCGGCGGCGGCGGTGTCGATCTCCAGCAGCGGCTCGCGCAGATCGCTCGCGACAACGACATCGGCGTAATCGGGCCGAACTGCCAGGGCATGATCAACATTGCGGACCGCGTCTTCGCCGGTTTCGGCTCGGTCTTCAACTTCGACTACGAGCCCGGGCCGGTCAGTATGGTGTCCCAGTCCGGCGGCTTCGGCTTCTCGGTGATGAACCTATCGTCGAAAGACGGCGGGCTCGCGTTCCGGCAGATGGTTACCACCGGAAACGAGATCGGCATCTCCACGCTCGACTTTCTCGAATACTTCATTCGCGATCCGAAGACCGAGATCATCGCGGGCTACATCGAAGGCCTGAAAGATGCACGCCGGCTGATCGACGTCGGTGAAAAGGCGCTGCTCGCGGGCAAGCCGATTCTCATGTGGAAAGTGGGCAACACCGAGCAGGGGCAGCGTGCGGCCGCCTCGCACACCGCGAATCTCGGCGGCGCCATGGCGCTCTATCGCGCGGCGTTCAGGCAGAAAGGCATCATTCAGGTCGACGACATACAGGACGTAGTCGACTTCGGCCGTGCATTCCGCTCGGGCAGGCTTCCCGCTGGGAATCGCCTGGCGATCATCACGATCTCCGGCGGTGCGGGGATACTGATGACGGACGAGTGCGTGAGCGGAGGAGTACAGCTCGCGCAGCTCAGCGCGGAAACGCTCGCCAAGCTGCGCGAGTTCATACCGTCCTTCGGATCGCTCCTGAATCCCGTCGACGTGACCGCGGCGATTTTCAACGACACCACCCTCATCAACCGGACGCTGCAGGCGATCATCGACGATCCGGGCGTGGACATGATCGCGATGATCAACGCATCGCTTCAGGGGAAGCTCGCCGATCAGGTCGCGAAAGAAATCGTGACGGTGGCGAAGACAACGGGCAAACCGGTTTTCCTGTGCTGGAGCGCGCGCGATGTGGATGCGAAGGTAGCCTACGGGCTGCTCGATGAAGCACGCCTTCCGCACTACAAATCGCCGGTACGCTGCGGGCGCGCGATGGTCGCCGTCTCGTGGTACGCCGAAGCCAAGCGGCGAAATGAACGCCAACGTGCTGAGAAAGTACTCAGTCTCGAGCGTCCGGCCGTCCGCGAAAGACTGTCGGGCCGAACGGCGGATGTGGCCGAATTCGAAGCGAAGCGCATTCTCGCCGAGTACGGCATTCCGGTAACGGAGGAAGTGCTTGCGGCGAGCGCCAATGAAGCGCGGACTGCAGCGAAACGCATCGGCTATCCGGTCGCGATCAAAGTGCAGTCGCCGGACATCTCTCACAAGACCGAAGCGAAAGCAGTGCGTCTCGGTATCGCGAACGAAACCGAGCTTGCCGCCGCTTACGAAGAGGTGCTTGCCAACG
>DASRIK010000285.1:0-6410 GCA_035650035.1 Burkholderiales bacterium
TACGCCGAGCGCCCATGCTGCGAGCCGGTGTTCAGGCGTGAGCCGGACCTCGCGCGCAGCGGAGGCTTCGGCGACCCGCTTCGAATCCTCATCGAGGCTGCCCTGGAACATCGTAGCCATCCAGCCGCGCCTATGCACTACGTTCAGGCCGCCGAGCAGAAACTCCTGCAGCGCGATGTACAGCAAAGTGAGCGCGATCGTGGCAACGAGCATCCGTCGAATGCTGCCGCGTCGCGTTTTCGCAGTCGGGGAAGCCATAGGACTTGCTTTGCAGAGAGTCTACGCCGCTCTCCACGAGTATAGTAAGCGAGACATCGTACGACACGAGCTTTCCGGGCGCCACCATGCTCGCTGGTGAATTGATGTTCCACTTCCTGCTGACGGTGATCATCACGGCCATCGTGGCAACGTTCGTGCTGTGGCGCTATCGCGTGGTGGTGTTGAAAGGCATGAGCTTCGCCTCGGGTGAACCCGTTGCGATCACGCCGCGAGCCATGACACATGCGCCGTCGGCGCCTGCCGCAGCTGGTGACTCTGCGGCGCTCGCGTGGGAGCGCGCAATGCACCGGCGCGCGATCTGCGCATGGCTGATCACGGTAGCAGTCCCGGCGCCGCTCATTGCCGTGGCTTACCTGTCAGGCGAACAGATCTCCGCGGCAACGATCGTGATGGCGTCCGGTGTGATCCTCGGTGCCGCGGTCCCTGTGATCGCCGTTTCGCTCGGATGGACCTGGAAGCGCGGGCTGCTTTTCTGGCTCGAGCTGCTGGCCGCCGGTGCCGTTTTGACCGTCGTGGCTTCGATGCTGCAGCGCCTTGCCCGCGGTGCGTCGCCCAGTCTGGACCAGCTCCTCAACGTGCTGCCTTTCTTTCAGCTGGCGGCGGTTTTTTCGAGCATTCCGCTGCTGCTTGTTCTGGCGAGCGGCCCCGGGAGGCTGCGCGGCGTCGTGCCGATCACTTTTGCCGGTCTGCTGGTTTTCGGGCTCGCGCCGGTTCTCGGCTCGCGCGCGACGCAACTGCTCGCAGAGTCCCGCGCCGGCAGCGAGCTTCTGCTCGGCACTATCAGCACCGTTGGCTTGCACGCGGCTTTCATCGCGTTCGCGCTACCCACGGGTTGGATTGCGTGGAAACGCCTGCAGGCGGTCGCGCGGGAATACGAAGAAAAGGGATTTTCGGACGTGCAGCTGCTTGCGCGCGCGTGGTGGCTCATGTTCATCGCCACGCTGGCCCTCGAAATCCTGAATAAACAAGCGGCGCCGCTCTGGGCTGTGATTACATGCGCGGCAGCGTATCCCGTATTCCTGGTCGCCAACCGCCATGCGTTCCGCTGGGTCGGTCTCGCAGCGGCCAACCGCGTGCCGCGAACCCTGCTCCTGCTGCGCGTGTTCGGATATACCAGGCGAACAGAGAAGCTCTTCGACCGCGTCGGCTCACGCTGGCGCTACTTCGGCCCGGTCACCATGATCGCCGCGCCGGACGTTGTCGCGCGCAGCATCGATCCCGCCGATTTCCTGTACTACATGGTGGGCGCGATCGATGAGAACTTCGTGCGGTCGGCAGCGGATCTGCAGCGCAGGCTCCAGACGCTCGACACGCAGCGTGATCCTGACGGGCGCTTTCGCGTAAACGATTTCTGCTGTGCGGATACGACCTGGCGTGCAACCGTCACCGCACTCATGGATCGTGCCGACGTCGTGCTGATGGATCTCCGCGGCATCACGAGCCGGCAGCGCGGCTGCGAGTTCGAGCTGCGCGAGCTTCCCACCCGTCTGGCGCCTCAGCGCGTCGTGCTGGTCGTCGACAACGCCACTGACAGGACATTCGTGCGCGGAGCGCTCGGGCCCGCCGCTGACGCCGTGCAGTTCTACGAGATGGATAAGCCGCGGACCGCCGCGACGGACAAGCTCTTCCGCGAGTTGATTCGTGCTGCAGGCTGATCGTGCGTTTCAGGCGGGTGGATATTCAGCGAAGCGTGGCAGCTCTTCAGGATCGGCACACCACTCGGCTTTGGAGTCCCAGAAGATGTTGACTTGCGGGCGGATCTGCGGATCGGCATCGAGCAGGCCGGCGGGAATCAGCATATCGTCGCGTGTCCTGATTTCGTGTGGCGCCCGCGAGCCGCACTCCGTGCAAAACCACACCGAGAACCGCTGCGCCTGAGGAACATCGTATCGCCTGATCGAATCCTGACCTGCGAGCCAGCGGAACCGACTCCGCGGCACGAGAAGATTCGCCGCATGTCCGCTGCCGGACGCCTTGCGGCATCGGCTGCAGTGACAGTAGCGAAATGCCGTGAAAGGCGGCGTGACTTCGAATCTGACTTTGCCGCAGAGACACGTTCCGGGGACTGAACCGTCGCTCATCGTATATTTCCCGTCGAAGGATAACTACTGTATGGTTTCACGCGCCGTCGTCGCCGGCTTGAGAACGCCGAGAGTCCTCGAGAATTCCTCGGCTTCGACGCGGCGCTTCACGAGATAAGAGGCAGCTCGAGCTCGAGTCTGCTCGCTGCATTCAGCATCGAGCCGGTCGCCACCGTCAGAATGACGTGCGGGTCGCCGCGCTTGCTCTTGATGTAGTTGAACGCAACCGTCCCGAGCCCCCCTACACGGTTCGAATGCGTGATCGCCTGCGAGAATATCTTCTCTTTCTCGAGAAGCTGGCTCACGTTGCGGCCGAAGAGGTCGGTTCCACTGCCTGCCGACGTGTGCGCGACGAACTCGAGCGGCTTCGACGGGAAAGCCTGTCCTGGGCCCGTCGCAGGGCTTTGCCCGTGCGCGGCGGCGCCCGACACAAGAAGAAGGACCGCGACGAACCATTCAGCGCGCGTGCGACGATGAACTCTGCTCATGTCTTCTCCTGAGACGGACGTTCAACCGCGCTGCGCTAGCCGAATCATGCGCAGCGTTCGTACTATTGTGCGCTCAATGTCGGCAATCTGCCGTGAGCGCGGGGAGTGCACAGCTTCACTCCAGCGGCTGGAGCGTGCCCAGTAGCGTCGGAAGGAGCTCGGATACGGTCGGATGCACGTGGACGGCGCGCTGCATGACGGTGTACGGTGCGCGAGCGTACATGAGGTTCGCGATCGCGTGTATGACCTCGTCGCCCTCGATGCCGAGCACCGTAGCGCCCAGCACGTGTTTGGTCTCCCCGTCGACGAGGACTTTCATGAAACCTTGTGTTTCTCCGCGCTCGCGCGCGCGTCCGACGCGGGTCATGGGCATTTTCGCGATCAGCGCCTTGCGTCCGGATTTCCGCACCTCGGCCTCGCCCATGCCCACGCGTCCGAGCGGTGGATCGATAAACAGCGCGTAAATCGGAATACGATCGCTCACGCGTCGCCGTTCGCCGTCGAGCAGGTTCGCCGCGACGATCTCGTAATCGTTGTACGACGTATGGGTGAATGCACCCCGGCCGTTCGCCTCGCCCAGCGCCCAGATGCCGGGCACATTGGTTCGAAGCTCGTCATCGACGGTGATGAAACCGCGCTCATCGGTCGCCACGCCGGCCACAGCCAGGCCGAGATCGTCGGTGTTTGGTGTTCGTCCGATGGCGAGCAAAAGATGCGATCCGCTCACCCCTTCGTCACTGCCTTCGCAGTCCATCCCGACGCGCACGCCGTCCCCATCGCGCGCGGCATTCAGGCATTTCGAGCTGAGCCTGAATTCCACGCCTTCGCGCTCGAGGATCGCCTGTACTTCCGCTGACACGTCTTCGTCTTCTCGTCCGATCAGACGCGGCGCCATTTCGATCACGGTGACACGACTGCCGAAGCGGCGGTACATCTGGGCGAACTCGAGCCCGATGTAGCTCCCTCCAACGATCAGAAGGTGCTCGGGCAGGAAATCGACTTCCATCACGCTCGAATTGTCGAGGTACCGGACTTCACTTATGTCCTCGATGCCCCGCACGGCCGCGCGCCCGCCGACGTCGAGAAAAATCTGCGGCGCTTCGAGGATCTGACCGTTCACGCGCACGCGATGTGCCGATTCGAAGCGCGCGTGTCCGTGGATCACAGTCAGGTTCAGAGTCCGGTCGAGCCAGGACCGAAGGCTCTCCGAGGACTGGCGTACCACGGCGTCCTTGCGCGCTTTCACCTGCGCCATGTCCACGCGAACGTCGCCAGGTACGGAGATGCCGTAATCGCTCGCGATTCGCGCTACGTGCGCGACGCGTGCGCTGGCGATCAATGTCTTCGTGGGAATACAGCCCGTGTTCACGCACGTGCCGCCAAGCAGCTTGCGCTCGACGATCGCGGTCTTGCGCCCCGATTCCGCGAGTCGAACCGCCAACGACGGCCCCGCCTGTCCCGCTCCGATGACGATCGCGTCGAAGTTCATGGCGAATCAGTAACGATCGACGTCCCCGATCGCCTGGGCAAAAGGCACAGTCGCCTCCTGGGACACCGTTGTGCGCAATGCCGCATTTTGACTCACCTTGCGCCAGGCCGCGTAGCCAGCGGGAATTCCGGGGCGTTCGTGGTGAGCGTAATGAAGTGAGGTCGAACCATGAACGGCCTTAGCCACTTGGCCGCTTGGGGCGCGCATTGCTCTGGCGTATTCTTGAGCAGGCTCCAGCGCTGCAGCTACGACGGACCCACAAAGAAGGCACATAACGCCATGCCCGAATTCGCCATCGACCACGTGCAGCACAGCGGCATCATCGAGCCCGACAATGCTTCCATCACGATGGGCTTCGGCCCACCCACGCCGGGGCGCATCGTCGTTATGCTCTTCGCGAAGACCGTGCCGACGCTGCCTCTGGCGGGACCGGCACCGCCGACGCCGACACCCACTCCCACGCCCACAGTTACGCCGACGACGACGCCAACGCCCACCGTGGTACCGACGCCGACAGTCGTCCCCACAACGACGATCGTCCCCGGCACGACAATCTCGCGAGCCGCACCGCTCGCGGCCTCCACGCCAATTCAGCCAGTGTCGGATGCGCGAACTGCTCCACAACGCACCGGTGAACCCATACCGTTACTGCGTCCCGGCATCGGCCCGAACGCCGGACTCGGCGATCCCGCTACCGTAGCGCTGCGGCGCCCGATCAATGTCCGCCCTGGCCGCGTCGGCGGCATCGGCGATGGCGGCGTGTTCGATCCCGGCGGTGACTTACCGCCTCTGCCGCCGGTGACAACGCTCGATCCCAAGATCTTCCGCGTCGAGGTCATCAATCCGGCGGGCACGGTCGTACTGTCGAGCATCGGGCCGCTCGACGCGGAGCTTCCCGCGCCATCCGGTTCCGGGCCGGCCGCCGGCGGCGCAGCCGGCAGTGGTGCGACGAGCGGCATCTTCGGTGGCCCGGGCCGGCGCTGGACGGTGCGCATCACCAACACGAGCAAAGTGCGCGCGAACACCACCGTCAACCTGCTCTTTCATGGACAGCGGCCGATCCTCGATCGTGAGGTGAACCTTCAGTTCCTCAACGAGAAGCTCGATCTCATTTTCAACGTACCGCAGCCGTTCCAGATCGCGTTCCGCAATCGCGAGGTCGCGAAGATCAACAATATCCCGATCCACCAAACGTTCGTGATGCTCGAGTCGAGCCCGGCCTGGCGAGAGCTGCATCCGGATCTCGCGGATCTCAAGCAGAGCCTCGGCGCGCGCGTCTTCACCGAAGAGACGGCCTCTTACCAGATCAAGGTGCGCGCAACGATCCACGACGGCGAGCTCGCTTTCTGCGCCACGGTTTCGTTTCCGAGCTTCAAAGGCAGGATCGACGTGCTCAACGTCATCTCGGCGCTCGGTCAGGACGTCATCGCAACGATCGGCAACATCGTCACCGATCTCACGCCCGCGGACCGTCCGGTCATCAAGATTCGCAATCTCGACCTCGACGTCTTCCTCGTGTTGCGTCCGCGCGGTGTCTACCTGACGGCAGGGCCTACTTTCGAGGTGATCACGCGACCGCGCATTGAGCTCGAGCCCGGATGGGCGACCGTCGTCACCGACGCGCTGATGCAGGTCGCCTTCGAGCGTTTCCTGCCGCAGGCAGCGCGCGCAGCATTCGGGGCCAACGCGGTGAGCCTGCTCGGCTGGCTGATCGGAGATCGCAACCGCGAGGTGACGGGAAGCGAAGAGAAACTCACGCTGAAGTATGCAGGCGATCCGCCCCCGCTACCGGTGCTCACGGCGGATGACGCAATCAACACGAAACCGGGACCGCTGGATCCGGGCAATCTCTCGAAGATCGACCACATCGTCGTCGTCATGATGGAGAACCGCTCGTTCGATCACATGCTCGGTTTCCTGAGTCTGCCCACGAGCGGCAATGACGGACGGGTCGGGCTGGGAAGAGCGGACGTCGATGGGCTGCGCGGCAACGAGACGAATCCGAGCGACACGCGAGGGAACCGGCACCGCGTGTTCTCGCTCTCGACACCCAGACCGCCGACCGCAGGGCTG
>DASRIK010000286.1:0-7993 GCA_035650035.1 Burkholderiales bacterium
GGCCGCTGGATGTGATTCTCGGGCCGAGCAACGAGCCGCACGGACCGCTGCATTACCCCGAGGGATGCCAGCTTTTCAGCGCCTTCACCGGGAGCTACTTCCATAGCGAAGTCGAGCAGCTTTCTCCCGAAAAGCATTACAGGCTCATCCAATCCGCGCAGATACCGTGGGAGGATGGCGCGCCCGGGTTCCAGACGAAGACGCTGGTCAATTCTGACTTCGCGAGCCTGCGGCTACAGGCATTGCGCGCCGGGACCGACGCAGTGCTCGAAAAGCCGGCGATGCTGGCGGGCCTCGTCGTCGAAGGCGAAGCGCTGATCGAGGACGAGCGCCTCGGCGCATGGGACTTCTTCTACGTGCCAATCGGACTGGTCCACTCAGGGATCCGGTTTCCGCGCGGGGCGACACTGCTGACCGTGACACTTCTCTGAACGGCCGATGACCTCGTATCGCACGGCATACAACATCTCCGATCTTCGCGAGATCGCGCGCAGGCGGCTGCCGCGCGGCGTCTTCGAGTTCGTCGATCGCGGCACCGAGGACGAAGTCTCGCTCCGTCACAACGTTGCGGCGTTGAAGGCAATCAGGCTCCGACCGCGCACGCTCGTCGACGTATCGAACCGCACACAGGAAATCGAGCTTCTGGGGAAACGTCAGCGAATGCCGATCGCTATCGCACCGACCGGCTCGGCGGGACTCACTTGGTACGAAGGTGAAATTGCGCTCGCGCGCGCGGCTGCAGCGGCTGGCATTCCATTCACGCTCGCGACCGGCTCGATGACAGCGATGGAGAAAGTGGCGGACGAGGCTGGCGGCACGCTGTGGTTCCAGCTGTACATGTGGCCCGACCGCACCCTTTCGCACAAGCTCGTCGATCGCGCACGCGCTGCCAGCTTCGAGGGACTCGTCGTGACGGTGGACAGCCCCGTGCCGCCAAGCCGCGAATACAACCTTCACAACGGATTCACGCTGCCGTTCTCAATCACGCGGCGAAACGCAGCCGACATGCTTTCACACCCGAGATGGCTGCTCAGCGTGCTCGCACGCTATCTCCTTACGACTGGCATGCCGCGCTATCAGAACTACCCGACGGAGATGAAACAGAAGATCACGGCGCTGCCCATGGGGCGCTCCATGGCGCTCAACGACACGCTGACGTGGGACGATTTGCGCGAGCTGCGGCGGCGCTGGCCGCACAAGCTGCTCGCGAAAGGCGTGCTTACGGCAGAAGACGCGAAGCTCGCCGCAGACTGCGGCGCGGATGCGGTCATCGTGTCGAACCACGGCGGACGCGTGGTAGATGGCACACGCGCACCCATAGAAATCCTGCCGGAAATAGTCGAGGCAGTGGGCAACCGCACGGAAGTGATCGTCGACAGCGGATTTCGGCGAGGCACCGACATCGTCAAGGCGCTGGCCCTGGGCGCTCGGGCAGTGCTGATTGGCCGGCCCACACTTTACGGCACCGCGGCAGGGGGCGAGGCTGGCGCTGCGCGGGCAATCGCGCTCTTGCGGGACGAGATCGATCGCTCGATGGCGCTTCTCGGCTGTCGCCATCTGGCAGCGCTCAGCCGCGACCACTTGATTCACACGGAATACGCAAGGGAATAAACGAACATGAGCGAAGGCATCAAACCGATACGCCGCGTCGTAACAGCCAACGACGAGAAGGGCCGCTCGCGCGTGCTCTACGACAGCCCGGCGCCGCGCGTGAAGGCGAGCGCATTCAAGAAGGGCACCGGGATGACGGACATCTGGATGTACGAGTCGTCCCCGGCGCCGCTCGGCGGCGACCGCGACGACGGCAACCTGCCGTTTCACTTCGAGCCGCCGGAAAACGGCGGCAGGCTGCGGATCGTGCAGTCGGATTCACGCCCCGCTGTTTACGATTCAGCGCGGGACGAATTCATCACGCCCGAACATCCTCCGCGCAAGACCGAAGGTGGAACGTGGGAGCGTGGCCGTCAGAATCTCTACACCACGCGCATACACAAATCCGAAACGCTCGATTACGGCATTCTGCTGACAGGCGAGCGCATCCTTGTGACCGACGCCGGCGAGCATCTGCTCAAGCCTGGCGACGTTTGCATCCAGATCGGAAGCTGGCATGCCTGGTCCGAAACGTCGGCCGGGAGCCAGATGGCGTTTGTCATGATGGCGGGGCGCTTCGACGAGCGCGCACCAAGCGCGGCCGGAGCAGCAATACCGCCATCCGGAACGCAGGGCGAGCCGACGACCGGACTCCGCCGTATCGTCGTCATCGACGAGGCCGGTCGGTCCAAAGCGATTGCCGACGGCGCAACCCCCGATGTGCGCACCGATCCCGCCAGGCCCGGATTTGTCTCCGCGCGCATGTGGGTGACGGACGCCACACCCGTCGCGCTCAACGGGCTCCGCGAATCGCTGCATGTGCCACATGCGCTGGAGCCTCCGGCTGGAGGCTCGCTCTGCCGTACGGCGACCTTTCCACCGGACGATACGTACATTCGCCGGACCGGCGAACGCGAAGTACGGGCGTTTTTCGAGGCGATGGGCTCGCCGGGTGCTTCGACCTACTCCCGAGGCGCACCGCATCCTTACATGCAGAAGACGCGGGCGCTCGAGTTCGCGCTGGTCATCGAAGGTGAGATTACACTCGTGCTCGACACAGCGGAAGTCACGCTACGGGCAGGCGACACGGTTGTCCAGCGCGGCACCAACCATGCTTGGAGTAACCGGTCCACCCAACCCGCCATCGTCGCGTTTTCCGCCCACGACGCCGCCTGGTAAGCACTTCTCTCCAGCTTCTGTACGCCGAGGGCGGCGCGGTTGCGTTATGCTGACTGCATTCAGAGCTCGTGTTCCACCCACCCCACAGGAGGATTCATGAAACGTTCCATTGCAGCGCTCGGTCTCTCTATATTTGCTTCTGCGGCGTTCGCGTATCAGGTCACCGGCCCCGTCCTCGAAGTTACGGACAACAAGATCGTGGTCGAAAAAGACAAGGAGAAATGGGAAATCGCGCGCGACAAGGATACGAAGGTCAGCGGAGATCTGAAGAAAGGCGCGCGGGTAACTGTCCAGTACAAGATGACCGCCACGAGCATCGACGTGAAGGACGCCAAAGGCAAGGACGCGAAAGCCAAGGATAAGGACGCCAAGAAAGAGGCAGCGAAGGACAAGAAATAGCCGCACGTAAGCGCAACGGCCTAGAAGGTGCGGCGGCGGGGGCCGCGGTCCTCGCCCCACGCACGGCATCCAGGGAGCTCTACGGACCGACGTGTGGGGCGGCAAACGCGGCCGTCGCCTGGTGCCGCCGCCGACATCCTTCGATTTGATCTGCGTCAAGTGAGTACCTGCCATGCGGTGCCACGATTCAGCCGAAGTTGTACGATTGATCGTGCACGTTTTCGCCTTTTCCTGGAGTCACTTGGTTCACTACAAGGAGGGTTCCGATGGCAGCTCAGCCCTGGAAGACAGACAACTGGTTCGTGAGTCAGTGGAATTATGCCGATGAAGTGCGCAAGGACCTGCATTTTCCAAAGCAGATCAAGGTCCATGACATCACGCTCCGCGACGGCGAGCAGCAGACCGGCGTCATCCTGACGAAGGACGACAAGATCCGCATCGCGGAGGGGCTGGCAGAAGCCGGCGTGCACCGCATCGAAGCCGGCATGCCGATCGTGTCGCCTTCCGACGCCGAGGCGATCAAAGAAATCGCCAGGCGTAATCTCGGCCCGCAGATTTTCGCGTTCTCGCGCTGCATGGTCGAGGACGTGAAGCGCGCGCTCGATACCGGCGTGCATGGCGTGGTGATGGAGATTCCCTCGAGCCAGCACATGGTCGATCTGGCTTACAAATGGCCTATGGAGAAAGCGATCGAGACCTCCATCGAGGCGACGAAGTTCGCGCATGATAACGGCCTCGAAGTCGTTTTCTTCCCGATCGATTTCTCACGCTCCGAGATGAACTGGGTGCTGAACCTGATCGAGCGTGTGGGCCGTGAAGGTCATATGGACGCACTCGCGCTCGTCGACACCTTCGGCGTCGTGTCGCCGCACGCGATGCGTTACTTCGTGCGCGAAGTGAAGAAGCGCATTGACAAACGGCTAGAGGCGCACTTCCACCAAGACTTCGGCATGGGCGTCGCGAACACGATTATGGCGCTCGCAGAAGGCGTAGAAGTGATGCATACGACGGTCCTCGGCGTTGGCGAGCGTGCCGGCAACACGCCGATGGAGGAGACCGTCATGGCGCTCCTCACGATGTACGGCATCGACGTCGGGCTGAATTACGAGAAGCTCACGCCGCTTGCGAACCTGGTGCAGGAGCTCACCGGCGTCGTCGTGCCGACGAACAAGCCAGTTGTCGGCAAGCAGCTCTACCAGATCGAATCAGGCATTATCGCGAGCTGGTTCAAGAACTGCGGCGAGAAGTACGCGACCGAGCTTTTCCCCGTGCGCTGGAACTTCGTCGGCCAGCCGCCTGCGGAGGTCGTCATGGGCAAAGGCAGCGGCATCGATTCGGTGAAGACCTGGCTCGAGGAGTTCGGCATCGAAGCGAGCGAAGAAGAAGCGACGAAGATGACTGCGCAGGTGAAGGCGTTTTCTCTTAAAGAAAAGCGCCTCCTCACCGAGCGCGAGTTCCGCAACATCGCGGAGCAGGTCATCCGCGAGCGCGCCGCCGCATAGCGGTTAAGCCGCACGGCGGCTCACGAGTGCCGTGAGCCGCCGCTGAACCGCGTTAGGGTCCTGGAAACGGAACCACCTTCTGTCGCTGTTCGCCCAGGCCGCTGATACTGAGCGTAACGACGTCTCCGGGCTTCAGATAGACCGGCGCGGGCTTGATGCCCATGCCGACACCGGGCGGAGTGCCGGTTGCGATAACATCTCCGGGTAGCAGCGTCAGATACTCGCTCACATAGGAGACGAGCTTCTTCACCGGGAAGATCATGGTTCGCGTCGTGCCTTTCTGCATGCGCTCGCCGTTCACGTCGAGCCACATCTCGAGCGCCTGCGGATCGGGAATCTCGTCCGTCGTGACCAGCCAAGGTCCGAGCGGCCCGAACGAGTCGTGGCTTTTGCCTTTCTTCCATTGCGTCGACTGGAACTGGAATCCACGCTCAGAAACATCGTTTGCGATGCAGTAGCCCGCCACATACTTCAGCGCGTCGTCCTCCGACACGTATTGCGCCCTCGCTCCGATCACCACCGCAAGCTCGCATTCCCAGTCGAGCATCTTTGAATTCTTCGGCTGCACGATGTCGTCATATGGGCCGCAGATGCTGGTCGTCGCCTTGTTGAAAATAATCGGCTCATCGGGAATCGGAAGGTCAGCTTCCTTCGCGTGGTCGGAATAGTTGAGACCAATGCCGATGTAACTCCCAGTACCCGTGAACGGGACGCCGAATCTCGGGTGCCCTTCCACGAGCGGCAGCGCCTCCACCTTGACCGCCGCTGCCAGTGCGCGCAGCTTGCGCGGCTCAAGCCGGCCGGGGCCGATCTCATCGATGATGAGCGAAAGATCGCGCAGCTTGCCGTTTGAATCGATGATCCCGGGTTTTTCGTGGCCGCCGGGGCCGTACCGACACAACTTCATCTTGCTCCTTTGCTGATGGTTCGTCTCAGAAAGTTCCGCTCGGCCGCGCTGCTGCGCGGCCGAAAAGGATTCGCGGTCAAGCGGCTGGCGCGATGATTTTCTGGCGCTGCTGCCCGAGCCCCGCGATGCCCAACGTCACGATGTCGCCGGGCTTCAGATATACAGGGTGCGGCTTCTTGTGCAGACCGACGCCGGGCGGCGTTCCCGTAGCGATAACATCACCCGGCGAGAGCGTCATGTACCGGCTGCAGTACGAGACCAGATGCTTTACGCCGAAGATCATCGTACTCGTATTGCCGCTTTGCATGCGCTCGCCGTTCACGTCGAGCCACATGTCGAGGTTCTGCGGGTTCGTGATTTCGTCCGTCGTGACCAGCCATGGCCCGAGCGGCCCGAACGTGTCGCAGCCTTTGCCCTTGTCCCATTGCGACGACTGGAGCTGAAACGCACGCTCCGAAACGTCGTTTGCCAGGCAGTAGCCTGCGACGTAATCGAGCGCCTCGTCCTCCGACACGTAGAGCCCCTTGCGTCCTATCACGACCGCAAGCTCCACTTCCCAGTCGAGTTGGCTCGAGTTTCTCGGCTGCAGCGTGTCGTCGTTCGGGCCGCAGAGGCACGATATCGCCTTCATGAAAATAATGGGTTCCGGCGGCACCCGCATGTTGGCTTCCCGTGCGTGATCGGAGTAATTCAGACCGATCGCGATGTACTTCGAGATGCCGTTCACCGGCACTCCGATGCGGGGATTACCTTCGACGAGCAGCAGCGATTCCGGCTGCGTAGCCGCGAGCTTCGCGAGCGTCTCGGGGGCGAGCGTATTCGGTCCGATGTCGGGAACGATTCCAGACAGGTCCCGAAGTCTGCCCGCGTGATCGACGAGGCCGGCTTTTTCGCTGCCGGCGTTCCCGTAACGGCACAGCTTCATTTCGTTGCTCCCTCTCGTCGGTCACAAGCCAGCCCGGTTCCTGCCTTTCACAGCGCGGTTCACGACATTGGCGGGCCACTCGCCCATGAGCACGCGTCGCACTTCGCTCGGCGCGCCCGATTGTAGACCGACCATGGCCTGTTCGCTGTACCAGGCGACGTGTGGATTGATGACGACGTTGTCGCGTCCGCGCAAGGGGTGCGGGTTCGGCAGCGGCTCCGGATCGGTCGTGTCCAGTGCGGCACCAGCAATCTTGCCTGCATCGAGGGCGCGCGCCAGCGCGTCAGTATCGACGATCGGTCCGCGCGCGCAGTTGATGATCCATGCGCTGCGCTTCATTTTCGAAAGCGCATCGTCGCCGATCATCTTGCGCGTCTGCGGCGTGAGCGGCGGATGAATAGAGACAAAATCGGCCTGCCCGAGCAAGGTGTTCAAATCGACGCTCTTGCCAGGCTCATTGAACTGCCCTTCCTTTACGAAAGGATCGCTGTAGAGCACGTTCATCCCGAAAGCCGCGGCGCGAACTGCAACCTGGCGCGCGATATTGCCGAAGCCGACAAGTCCGAGAGTGGAGCCCGACAGGCGAAACAAGGGTTTCCCCGGCGGGACTTCCCAGCGGCCGTCGCGCACGAGGCGATCGTAGAACACGACCTTGCGCGCGCATGTGAGCAGGAGGGCCATCGTGTGCTCGGCCACCTCCTCGATGCAGTAAGTCGGGTTGTTGGTGACGATGATCCCTGCCGCGGTCGCCGCATCCAGATCGATCGTGTCGACGCCGATGCCGTAGCGCGCGATGATCTTGCACTTGGGCATCTTCGCCATGACCTCGCCGGTGATCGGACCGGCGTACGTGTTCAGCAGCGCGTCGCAGTCCGCCGCCTGGTCGATGAATTCGTCCGGCTTCTTCGTTTGCAGAGGAACGAGCTCGGCGAGATCGGCCAGCGTGTTTTTCTCGACGTCGAGGGACTCCCAGACGTAGTCGGTCAAGACGACTTTTGCTTTTGCGCTCATGTATATATCCTTATGCGGTGCGTCCCAGACGCGCGCTACGATCCCGTTCCGTAGATTTCGGCGTTCCAGCAATTCGGCGGGCGGCGGCCCTCGAGCACAGCCACGATGTTGTCGACGACGACATTCGCCATGATCGCTCGAAGCTCCGCCACCGCGCTGCCCACGTGGGGCGTCATTACGACGTTATCCATCCTGAGGAGCTTCGTATGCGGCCGCGGCTCGTGCTCGAACACGTCCAGTCCGGCGCCTGCGATCCGCCGCTCTTCAAGTGCGCGGACGAGCGCCTCTTCATCGACGAGCGGCCCGCGCGCTGAATTGATCAGGTAGGCGCTGGGCTTCATCAGCTTCAGCTCGCGCTCGGCGATGAGATGGCGGGTCTCCGGCGTGAGCGGCGCATGCAGCGACACGAAATCGGCCTCCGCAAGAAGCTCGTCCATCGGACGCCACGCCACGTTCAATGCGGCCTCTTCGTCGACCGCG
>DASRIK010000287.1:0-2545 GCA_035650035.1 Burkholderiales bacterium
TGCGTCGTTGGTGAGTGTGTAGTGAATGAGGACGACCTTGTCCTGTGTTATCTGCATGGAGAGCTCCCGGGAATTTCTGTCGCCTCAGGCAGCGATCGGCTGATCGTCGCGCAGACGCAGCCAGCCGCGCGCTACCCGGTACACGACCCAGAGCCCGATCAGCAGCACGCCGATTCCGAACGTGACGAACCCGATAAGGATCAGGAACAGCGGCAGCGACAGCACGAACACGATCGACACCCACAGCAGCGCGAACCAGAACGTGCGCCGCTGCCAGGCAAAGTGGCCCTCGAGCCATGTGCCGCGCGCCTCGCCGCGCCTCACGTAGTTCATGACGATCGCGATGATCGAGGGGATGCCGAACACGAACTGCAGCGCGATCGCGGCCGAGCTCACGATGCCGATGAATGCCGAGAGGGCATGCAGCGCGTACATCCAGTGCGTGTAGCTCACGAGAGAGGGTTCGGGCGTGCGCGGCGCGGCACCCGCGGGAAGCGGATCGTTCATGGACACGGGCTCCTTGTTATTCGCATCGCCGGTCGCGGCGATTCCCCGCCAGACGATAACACCGCGCCGGGCGGCAGCGGCAAGTCACTACTCGACGGTGACGGATTTCGCGAGATTGCGCGGCTGATCGACGTCCGTGTCGCGCAGGATCGCGCAGTGATACGCGAGCAGCTGCAGCGGCACGGTATACACCGCCGGCGCCTGTGTATAGCTCACGTGCCGTGGCATCTGGATCACGGTGACGCCGTCCGAGGACTCGATCCCCGACTCCGGATCCGCGAAGACATACAGCTCGCCGCCCCTTGCGCGGACTTCCTGGAGATTCGACTTCAGCTTCTCCAGCAGGTCGTTGTTGGGCGCAACCGCGATGACCGGCATCTCGGCGTCTACCAGCGCCAGCGGACCGTGCTTCAGCTCGCCGGCCGGGTAGGCTTCGGCGTGGATATAGGAGATCTCCTTGAGCTTGAGCGCGCCTTCCATCGCGATCGGGTGCATCGGCCCGCGCCCCAGGAAGAGCGCGTGCTGCTTGTCGGCGAAGCGCTTTGCGAGCTCGCGGATACGATCGTCGAGCGCAAGCGCACTCTCGATCAGCGCCGGCGTGCCGAGCAGCCTCTGCACCAAACCGCGCTCACGCTCCGCATCCGCGCCGCGGTGTTTCGCGAGGGCCACGACCAGCATGCCGAGCGCCGCCAGCTGGGTCGTAAAGGCCTTGGTCGAAGCGACGCCGATCTCCGGGCCGGCGCGGGTGAGCATGACGAGCTCCGATTCGCGAACCAGCGAGCTCTCGGGCACGTTGCAGATCGCGAGCTGCGAGAGGTAGCCCGCCTGCTTGGCGAGACGGAGCGCCGCGAGCGTGTCGGCGGTCTCGCCTGACTGCGAGACACTGACGAACAGCGTGTTCCGCGGCACGACCGGGTTCCGATAGCGGTACTCGCTTGCGATTTCCACCCAGCATGGCAGCCGGCAGATCTGCTCGATGAAATACTTGGCGACGGATGCGGCGTGGAAGCTCGTGCCGCAAGCCACGATGCGCACCGCCTCGGTGCGCGCGAACACGGCGGCCGCCGCCGGGCCGAACGCGGCCTCGAGGAGCTTCCCGCCCGCGACGCGCTCCTGCAGCGTCTGTGCGACCGCGCGCGGCTGCTCGTGGATTTCCTTCAGCATGTAGTGCGGGAACGAGCCCTTTTCCGCAGAGTCCGCCGACAGCTCGCTTTCGTGCGCCGGCCGCTGAACCGTATTGCCGTTGCGGTCGAGTATGCGGACGCTGGTGCGGCGGATCTCCGCAACGTCGCCCTCCTCGAGGATGATGAAACGACGAGTGACTGGCAGCAGCGCCGCGACATCGGAGGCCACGTAGTTCTCGTCCTTGCCGAGCCCGATCACGACCGGGCAGCCCTCGCGCGCGAGCACGATCCTGTCCGGCTCGTTCTGAGACATCACGGCGAGCGCATACGCGCCTTCGAGCTCGGCGGCAGTCGCCCGCACCGCCTTGAAGAGATCGCCGGTGATCTTCAGGTGGTAATGGATCCGGTGCGCGATGACCTCGGTATCGGTCTCCGAGGCGAACTCGTAACCCTGACGCAGGAGCTCCGCGCGCAGCTCCTCGTGATTCTCGATGATGCCGTTGTGGACGATCGCGATCCCGTCGCGGGAGATGTGCGGATGCGCGTTGCGCTCGCTGGGAACGCCGTGCGTGGCCCAGCGCGTGTGGGCGATGCCGAGCTTCCCGTGCGCCGGATCGGCGTCGAGCGCATCCTCGAGCTTGCGCACCTTGCCGACGGTACGCATGCGCTTGATCGTGCCGGTACCGTTCAGCACCGCGACGCCGGCCGAGTCGTAGCCGCGATACTCGAGGCGCCGCAGGCCATCGATCAGTACCGGCACGATGTCGTGATCAGCGACGGCGCCTACGATTCCACACATGAGCGGCTCCTTGCCTGTCTCGTCCGTCGAGAGCGAACGGTTTCGGACAGCCCGTGCGATGCGTGTCGGGGGGCGGAGGCTACCAGAATTGGTATTGCAAACAAGTGGCTATGTG
>DASRIK010000288.1:0-3067 GCA_035650035.1 Burkholderiales bacterium
CCTTGCGCTCGGAAGAACAGCTCGCCGAGCGTATGGAGGCGTCGCGGATCCTGGCTGCCGCGCTCACCGTCGCCAGCGCAGCGGCGATCGACGCCGACTAACCTCAGCTACCCAGCGCGCCGCATATTATCGGCTCTGTCAATGCACTGCGCCGTTTTCGCCCGCATTAGTGCGCACGGTCCAGTGAAAAAACATTCGCCAACATCGCACGTGGAGATGTGATGAAATCTGCTCATGTGTATTCGATGCGCGCAGAAGCCGCACACGGCTTTGTCTGGAAATGGCGTTCGAACGATCACGCCAAGAAAGTTTCGACCATGGCTTTCGTATGCTACGAAGACTGCGTCGCGGATGCGCAGAAAAGCGGGTATGTCGTCGAAGTCGCCGATATGCGATCTGGCGAGACGCGTTAGCTTGAAGCCCGGCGGCCCGTGTCGCTACGCTTCCACCGCCCTCGCCGCCTGATTGATGGATGTCATGGATTGGCATATCTATTCGGATTCAACAGGCAAATGGCACTGGGAGGTCGTCGATGACCAGCAAGCGGTCACAGCCCGATCTTCGCAGGCATTCGTTAGCCGGGATGCCTGTCTGGCAGACGCGAGAAAACACGGGTTTCTAGGCACGCACACAGGTCCCATGGATCATGCGTGGGACGAGCCGGATGAGGGCTGACTACAGTGCACGCCGCGGTCTCAGCTCGCTGTCAAAGGCACCGGCTTGCCGAAATGAGGAGCAACAATGGTTATTACGCTGCAGGACATCGGCTGGTTGCGACTCGCCGCGCGCAAGACAGGAACCGACGCCATTCCGAGTGAGATCGCTGCGAAACTTATCGGCGCAGGGCTCATCCAGGCGCATCCGGGCGCACGCTGCGTCAGAATCACGAAGCGCGGGGAGCTAGCGCTGGTTCGTCTGGGGTAGTACTTGCGTGGCCGGATAGGCGTACCGGCCAGGACCTGCCGCACATTCACGCAAGTCGACCGCTCTCTCGAAAAGAACGGTGGCCTCGGCATCGGCCTCACACTCGTGCCGCGCCCCGTCGAGCTGCACGGCGGAGCCGCGCGGGCGCTCAGCGATGGCCCGTTGGGATGATAAGATCTGCGTCAGATACGCCGTCATCCAGGGGTGTATGGCCACGAATACCATGTCAGGCGCGGGCGGCTCTGAGCAAGCCCAATTCACACTTCTTTGCGTCGACGACGATCCTAATGTTCTGAATTCACTCCGGCGATTGCTGACCATTGAAGGCTATCGCGTGTTGACCGCTACGAGCGGCCCAGAGGGTCTGGAGATGCTCGGCCACGGCGCCGTGGACCTGGTGGTGTCGGACATGAAAATGCCGGGTATGGACGGCGCGCAATTCCTGGAGCAGGTAAAGGCGCATTCGCCGGATACGATTCGGATACTTCTCACGGCGTACCCCGACCTCCACTCCACTGTGAACGCGATCAACCGCGCGGGCATATATCGCTATATCGAAAAGCCGTGGGACAACGACGTTCTGCTGAGCATCCTGGACGACGCACTGCAGCGCAAGCTTCTGGAGCGCGAGAAAGCACAGCTCGAGTTACTGACGCAACAGCAAAACCGCGAGCTCAAAGAGCTCAATGCAAATCTGGAATCGCAAGTACGTGCGCGTACTGCGCAGTTACGCGAAGCATTGCAGGAACTCGAGCAGGCGCACGACAAGCTGAAAAACAACTTCGTGACGTCGATCAAGGTTTTCACGAATCTGATCGAGCAGCGCGGGCGTACGATGCTGGGGCATTCGCGCCATGTCGCAGAATTCGGGCGCCAGATTGCCTCCAGGATGAAGCTCGACGATAGTGAAATCCAGAACATCACGTTAGCCGGCCTGCTGCACGGCATTGGCCAGCTCGGAATTCCGGACGCCCTGCTCCGCACGCCGGTGAGCGCATTGAGCTCCGATGAAAGAGCCGCGGTGATGAGCCACCCGATCAAGGGCCAGGCTGCAGTGATGGCCGTCGAGCAGCTCGCGGGCGCCGGTAAGCTCATTCGAAGCTATCGGGAAAACTATGACGGCACCGGTTACCCGGATCGCCTGAGCGGGTCTGACATCCCGCTCGGTGCACGCATTTTGTCGATCGCCCACGACTATCATGCGGCGCAGGAGGGCGACCTGACCGGTCGTCGCCTTTCGAAGCCGCTCGCGCGCGCGCAGATCATAACCGGCCGGGGAACTCGCTATGACCCGGCTGTCGTGGACGCTTTCCTCGCCATGGTGGATGACGTTGCAGCCCCTGTTCGGGAGCGGTCGGTCTCTCCCCGGGATTTGCGGGCGGGGATGGTGCTCGCGCGTGACCTGGTTACGACAGACGGGCTGTTGCTACTCGCGAAAGACTGCGTACTCGACGCCGCTCTTATTGACGGTTTACGGCGATTCGAACTTCCGAGGGACACAGAACTGCTCGTGCACGTTCGAACCGGGCCTGGCATTTAACGGGCTCGCCGACCGCGTCAGAACTCGATCATTTCGAAATCGGCCTTTCTGGCCGAGCAGTCAGGGCAACCGAAGCTTTCCGGCACGTCGGCCCAGCGCGTCCCCGGTGCGATGCCTTCTTCCGGCAGGCCGGCAGCCTCGTCGTACACGAAAGCGCAGAGGATGCATTGCCACGTCTTGAATTCGCCTTCGGCCTCCGCCGGGAGGACCTTCGCTTCTTCCGGCCTGCCGCCGCCCGGGACGGGAAAATTCAGAATGAGCCCTTCCAGGCCTTCGGGGCCGGCGACGAGCTCGAAGGGGCCATCGTTCTTCGCGACCCAGATGATCGTCAGATCCTTCTTGAGCTTGCCCTCGTGCAGGACGCTACCCTTCATGACGAGGATGTACTGACCGTCACCCTTGGACGGGTCCGGCGCATACGCCTTCGCGCCGGAGTTCATCTTCACGGACCAGCCGGCGAGGCCATCGGCGTGTCCTGACAATCCATCGAGCGCTTTCATCGCTACGCCGCGTGGCCCGGCGGCGTAGCCGAAATCCGGCACGACCGTAACCTGCCACGGCGTGCGATTGGCCACCTTCTCCAGAGCTTCACGGCTCTCCGGC
>DASRIK010000289.1:0-3196 GCA_035650035.1 Burkholderiales bacterium
GAGAGATGCACGAAGCTTCCGTTCCCGGAAGAGCTGTACGTGAGCTGCCCCGGTTTCGATTTGGCGAGCGCGACGAACTCCTTCACGCTTTTCACCGGCAGCGCCGGGTGCACGACCAGCATGCCGATCTGCACGCTGAGCGGTGCGACCGCCGCGAAATCCTTCAGCGTGTCGTACGGCACTTTGCCGTAGAGGTGCGGATTCGACACATGCGTCGCCGAATGGATCATGAGCGTGTAGCCGTCGGGCGGGCTTTTCGCGACGGACTCCGCGCCGATCACGCCGGACGCGCCACCGCGATTGTCCACGATGAACTGCTGACCCATCGTTTCCGACAGCTTCTGCGTAACGATACGCCCGACCACGTCGTTCGACCCGCCCGGCGGCCAGGGAATGACCACGCGCACGGGTTTGACGGGGTATTGCTGAGCACCTGCCGCGGCTGAGAGAAGCGCCGTCGCAGCGGCGGCAATGATCGACCTCTTCTTCACGCTTTCTCCTCGGTTTTACGTGAGGAACGGCCGCAGCTCACGCACGTTGCCGAGCGTTTCGGCGGCGTTCACTCTTCGAATGAGCTCCTCCGTTTTGGAGGCGCCCAGAACCGGCTCCATCAGAATCCGCGCCTTTGCGTTCACGGCCTCGGTATCGAGCGGATTTTCGGGCGTACCGGGCGCGTGGCGCGTGAAGTGACTGACGGTGCGGCCGTCGTTGAGCGTCACCTCGACCTTGCCGCTCCGTGGTGCGGCAGGATCCATGAGCGCCGGATCCGCGATGAGCTGCACACGCTCCTTCGCGGCGCGTATCTTCGGATCCTTCATCTGCTCGTAGGAATGACTGTCCTCGAACGATACCTGGCCTTTCAGCAATGCGACCGCGATGATGTGCTGACAGTTCACATCCGGCATCGATCGGTCGTTCACGACGCGTGCGCCGTCCTCGGGCAGCCTCACGACGATGCTCTTCACATTCTCGGGCTTGAGTCCGTGCTCGCGCTGAAGCCTGAGGAATGCGTCGAGCGGCGCCTGGATCGGATACCCGACGGAAAACGGCTTGATTGCGGTCTCCGTGACGTAATAGCGGCTGCCGAGCTCCGCAACCATTTCTTCGGGATGCGGCTCCTTCGAGAGCGCCTGCAGCACGTTGTGCTCGCAATCGAAAACGTCCCACACGCCGCTGAACCCCATCTGTGTCATCACGGCCGCCGTGACGCCGTTGCGCGCGCCCATGCCCGAAAAGTCGAACGCTTTCTCCACATGCTCGGCATCGCGCACCCAGCTCCACAGGCCTGACACCTGCTGGCACGCGTAAGAAAGCGCATAGCGCATTTTTTCTTCGTCGAGCCGCGCCATCGACGCCGCGGCGCCAACAGCGCCCAGCGTAGAGCTCGTGCCTTCCGCGCTTCGATGAGACTGGCGCACGTGGTCCGCACCGAGCGCGTTCAGAAAGCGACAGCAGAGGTCGTAACCCAGCGTGACCGCACGCACGAGCTCCGTCCCCGAGCGGCCTTCGCGTTCCGCCATCGCAAGCGCCGCCGGCACGACCGAGCAGCCCGGATGGGCTTTCGTCGTCGGATGGAAGTCGTCCGTTTCGTCGGCGTGCCCGAACATCCCGTTCGCGAGCGCCGCGTTCACCGCCGTCGTCTGGATATCGGTGGTGAGGACACTCGCTTCGGCCACGCCGCCCTGACTACGGGCAAAACGGATAGCCATCTCTCCCGGTTTCAGGTGAGCACCTGAGACCATGGCGGCGAGGGTATCCAGTATTCGGTGCTTGGCGGCTTCCACGACTTCCGGCGAGAGAGCCCGCTCCCGCGCCTGCGCCATATATTTCGCCAAACGTCCGGTGACATCTGCAGTAGCCATGGGGCCTCCAGGGGATAGTGGCGAGCAATGGGAGTGCCGAGGTTCTTGGGACCACCCGCCAAATCGGGACCAGCTCCGAATGTTCGGAATTACGCGCCGAGCTGCTGGGCGAGATCGAGAAAGTCGTCTGCGTTGTACGTGAACTCAGGCTCAGACATCAGATCGGGGTTTTTGTTTCGCCCGTATTCGTGCGGCCGCTTGATGAATGCCGTCCTGAGCCCGTACTTGGCTGCGGAGCGCAGATCGTGCTTGTGCGAAGCGACCATCAGGACCTGCCCGGGCTCGAGATCGAGCGCGTCGGCAGCGCCGAGATACATCTCCGGATCGGGTTTGAAGTGTCGGAACGTCTCCGACGAAAAAATACAATCCCAGGGGAGCTCCCCCTGCTTCGCCATGTTCACGAGCAGCCCCGTGTTGCCGTTCGACAGCGTCGCGACGATATAGCGCTTCTTCAGGCGCCGAAGGCCTCTCGGCGCATCCGGCCAGGGCTTCAACCGGTGCCACACAAGATTGAGATCGGTCTTCTCCGCCTCCGTCAGCGCGTCCGCGATCTTGAACCGGGCGAGCAGGTCGTCGAGGATCATCCGGTGGAGCACGTCGATCTTGGTCCATGGCAGCTCGCCGTTTCTCACCTTGTCCATCGCAGGCCGATACCCTGCGCGCCACGCCTCGGTAAATTTGACGGCGTTGACGCGCAGGCCCTTGGCTTTCGCGAGTGCACGCACCTCACGTGCCACGCTGCCGTGCCAATCGACGACGGTGCCGAACACGTCGAAGGTCAGCGCCCTGATGTCGTTGCCGTCCTCTGCCATTGTGTTCTCCTCTTGGAAGGCGGTGAGTATAACAACCGCTCACGTACCGCCGCGCTCATGAAGCAACTGAAGAGCGCCGCGCGGCTTGCGGTGTTCAACGCATCGTAGGTTTCATAGCTGATCGGCCTTGATGTTGCCCGCCTTGATGATCTTGCCGACTTTGTCGATGTTGGCGTTGATCAGCTCGACGAGCTGATCGGGATTTCGGTAGAGCGGAACGAAGCCTTCCACCTCGAGCTTCTGCACCGTTTCGGGCATCGCCACGAGCTTTTCGACTTCGGCCGATATCCTGTCGATGATGGGCTTCGGCGTGCCGGCCGGTGCGCCGACGCCTTGCCAGTTCGGCAGCGAGACAGTCGGAAAACCCTCCTCGGCAAAGCTCGGCACGTGGGGCAACGCTTTCATGCGCTTGTCGCCCGCAATGGCGATCGCGCGGAGTCGGCCGCTCTTGATGTGCGGGATGAGATTGACCGGAACACCCATCACGAAATGAACGTGTCCGCCCATCACGTCCACTACGGC
>DASRIK010000290.1:0-4144 GCA_035650035.1 Burkholderiales bacterium
CCCGGCGTGAAATCGCGAGCCTCGAGCGTCGCTTGTTCATGCAGCGTGGCCTGAGCCTCGGCGCGCTCACGATGCTCTCGGGGTGCGATGTCACGAATCAGGAAAACGTCCAGAAAGTGCTCTGGGCGATGTCGCGCTGGAACGATCGTGTGCAGGGCTGGATTTTCGATCCGGACCAGCTCGCGCCCGAATTTCCGGAAAGCCGCATCACGCAGCCGTTCCCATTCAACGCGTTCTACAGCATGAGCGAAGCGCCCGTCGTAGATCCGACGAGCTACAAGCTCGAAGTCACCGGCCTGGTGCGGGACAGGAAATCGTGGACGCTTCCGGAGCTCTACGAGCTTCCGCAGGTGTCGCAGGTTACGCGCCACATTTGCGTGGAGGGCTGGAGCGCGATCGGCAAGTGGAGCGGCGTGCGGTTCAGCGAGTTCCTGCAGCGGATCGGGGCGGACACCACCGCAAAATATGTCGGCTTCAAATGCGCGGACGACTATTACACCAGCATCGACATGCCGACGGCGTTGCACCCGCAGACCGTGCTCACGTTCAGGTTCCGCGACCGGATCCTGCCCCGGGAATACGGCTTCCCGATGAAGCTGCGCATCCCCACGAAGCTCGGGTTCAAGAACCCGAAGCATATCGTCGCGCTCTTCGTGACGAACGACTATCCGGGGGGCTACTGGGAAGACCAGGGGTACAACTGGTATAGCGGTTCTTAGCGCCAAATGGTAGTCTCTCGCCGCGGCTGGGAGCCGTAAACCACAAAGGGAGAAACGAATGAAGAAGCTGATGATGGCGGTACTGGCTGGGTTCCTGTCGATCGCCGTCGCCGGGGCCTACGCCGGCGAGAGCAAGGGCGACGACAAGAAGGGCGACACCGGCACGGCCAAGAGCGAAAAAGGCATGGCCAAGAAAGACGCCGCCGCTGACAAGAAGGACGACAAGAAGAAAAAGGGCGAGGCCACGAAGTAACCCGGGCGAGTCCTTGCGTGAAGGGCGCGGACACCGCGCCCTTTTTCATTTGAACGTCCTGACATGTCGCTGCACGGGTTCCTGAGCCGTTTCGTTCCGGTGCGGCCCGACGAAGTCCGCGCGCTGCTGTGGTCGTTCGCGTATTTCTTCTGCCTGCTCGCGAGCTACTACGTTCTGCGCCCTCTGCGCGACGAGATGGGTATCGCCGGAGGCGTGCGCAATCTGCACTGGCTGTTCACGGCGACTTTCCTGGTGATGCTCGCTGCCGTGCCACTCTTCGGCGCGGTGGTCGCTCGCCTGCCGCGCCAGCGCTTCGTTCCGCTCGTCTATCACTTCTTCGTCGTGAACATCGCGATTTTCTGGCTGCTGCTGACGCTCGGCGTCGCCAGGATCGAGGTCGCGCGTGTGTTCTTCGTGTGGATCAGCGTATTCAACCTTTTCGCCGTGTCCGTGTTCTGGTCGTTCATGGCGGACCTTTTCGTCAGCGAGCAGGGAAAGCGGCTTTTCGGATTCATCGCGGCGGGAGGTTCGCTCGGTGCGCTGACCGGGCCGGCATTGACGGTGTGGCTCGCGGGCGTGCTCGGGCCGGTGAATCTGCTACTCGTGGCAGCGCTGCTGCTCGAAGCCGCGGTGCTCTGTGCGCGGGGTCTCGAATCGGCGGCGCCGCAAACGCCTGACACGGGAGCGCGCGCAGCGCCCCGTCTCGCGCAATCGCCCATCGGTGGAAACGCCTTTGCCGGGTTTCGGCTGCTCTTGCGCTCCGGGTATCTCTCCGGCATCGCGCTCTGGGTGCTGCTCCTCTCGCTCGCCGGAACGTTCCTGTACTTCCAGCAGGCGAACATCGTCGCGTCGGCTTCGGACGATCCTGCCGTACGCACCCGCATCTTTGCGTCCATCGATCTCGCGGCGGGCATCCTGACTCTGCTTGTGCAAACCCTCGTCACCGGACGCCTCATAGAGCGCTTCGGCATCGGCCCGGCCACTGCTTTTCTTCCTCTGGTTTTTGCAATCGGCTTTGCCGCCCTTGCAATGAACCCCGTGCTGGTGCTGGTCGTGGCATTCCAGGCGGTCCAGCGCACCGCGAATTTCGCAATCTCGAATCCGGCGCGCGAAGTGCTGTTCACGGCCGTTCAACGCGAGGAGAAGTACAAGGCGAAATATCTGATCGACGGTGTCGTCTTTCGCGGCGGCGATGCGTTGAGTGGGTGGCTCTTCAACCTGCTGCGCGCGGCGGGCGTCGAGCTTTCGGCGATCGCGGCCGGCTCCGTGCCCGTGATTCTGGGCTGGATGGTCGTCGCGCTTTTGCTGGGCAAGGCGCACGAGCGGCGTGTCGCCGACGCACCGGCTCCGCGGCATTGACGCGGCGGGCGCGCGGCCAGCATACTCCGGCCCGCCTTTTCAGACAGCAACGGGAGTTTCATTTATGCGCCTGGTGACTTTCTCCGATGCCGGGGGTCCACGTATCGGGGTACACGACACCGTATCGAACACCATCGTAGATTTGTCGGCCGGGAGCCGGTTACCGAAGGACATGGCCTCGTTCGTCGCGCTCGGCAAGAACGGCCTGCAGCGTGCCCGGCGCGCGGTCAAAAGCGGCGAAAAGCGCCTGCCCGTCGAGAGCGTGAGGCTGCTCGCTCCATTTCCGCGTCCGGCGAAAAACATCCTGTGCGTGGGCAAGAACTATCACGACCACGCGCGCGAGTTTCACGCGAGCGGGGTTGATGCGAGCGCCGGTGCGGATGCCATTCCGGACGTGCCCATCATGTTCACGAAATGGCCGAACTCGGTCATCGGTCCTGGCGAGTCCATTCCCAGCGGAAACGATTACACGAACTCGACCGATTACGAAGGAGAGCTCACCGTCGTGATCGGCACGGGCGGGCGCAACATCAGCGAGAAAGACGCGTACGACCACGTCTATGGCTACACGATCGTGAACGACGTCACCGCACGCACGTTGCAGAACCGTCACAAGCAATGGTTCCTCGGAAAAAGCCTCGATGGCTACTGCCCGATGGGCCCGTGCATCGTCACGGCGGACGAGATCGAAGACGTGACCCAGCTCCGGCTGCTTACGAAAGTGAACGGCGAGGTGCGGCAGGACGCGTACGTGAGCCAGCTCATCTTCGACATCCCGACACTGATCGCGACGCTGTCGAAAGTAATGACGCTCGAGCCGGGCGATCTCATCGCTACGGGTACGTGCGCAGGCGTGGGGATCGGCTTCGACCCGCCGCGCTTCCTGAAGCCCGGCGACACCGTATCGGTCACGATCGAGCCGATCGGGACACTCGAAAACCCGGTATCGTAAGAACATGAAACTGGTGAGATACGAGCGTGGTGGTGCAGTAAGGCTCGGCGTCATCGACGGCGAGGACGTCGTCGATCTCCTGGACGCAGCCCCGCGCGGCCTGGCGCCTCACCTGCTCGCGGCTTTCGCCGACATGTGCCGCCTGATCGCGGCCGAGGAAGAAGGGTTGCATGCGGTGCGCAACGCGGTGGCCGGCTCGCGGAGGAACACAGCGAGCCGCACGCCGATCGCGCAGGCCCGGCTGAAAGCGCCGATCGAACCGACGCTCATCCTGTGCAGCGGCGAAAACTACTGGGACCACCGGGACGAAAAACCGGAGGTCACTCGCAAAGACCCCGAGTTCTTCCTGAAAACTTCGCTGGGCGTGATCGGTCCCGACGAGGAAATCCGGCGTGACGAGCGCGTCACCCGGAAGCTGGATTACGAAACCGAGCTCCTGATCGTCATCGGCAAAGCCGGGCGGCACATCGCCGCGGCCGATGCGCTCGATCACGTCTACGGCTATTCGATCATGAATGACTTGACCGCGCGGGATCGGCAGGTGAGCTTGCGACCGGACGGCTCATCCGTATACAACCTCGGTCCGGGGAAGAACTTCGATACGTGCGCGCCCATCGGGCCTTACATCGTTACGCAAGACGAAGTAGGCGACCCGCAGTGGCTGGACCTGAAGACGTACGTGAACGGCGAGTTGCGGCAAAGCAACTCAACCCAGAAGATGATCTGGACGTGCGCGCAACTGATCGAGTTTTTCTCCACGTTCGTGACGCTTCAACCGGGTGTTGTGATCTCGACCGGAACGCCGGGCGGCACGGCGTGGGGCAGCGACCCGGAGCTCGGCGGGAAGAAGCCGATGCGCAA
>DASRIK010000291.1:0-7147 GCA_035650035.1 Burkholderiales bacterium
GAGCGTGGGCGAACGCATCCTGCTCGCGCGTGCTCATCCGTCCATCACTACGGGCGTCGGCGAGAGGACTTACGTGCACGTTCCGCCGGAGAAATGCATTGCGCTCAACGACTCACAGAGGACCTGAAATGACCCCGCTCACTCGCACGCTCCTCGTCCTTGCCGTTTCTCTTTCTTGCGTCGGCCCGGCGTCGGCCCAGCAAAGGGCGGATGTACCGCTGGCGATGTACGATGGCCCTGATCGCGAGCAGCGCCTGCTCGCCGGCGCCCGCAAGGAAGGCTCCGTCATGTTCTATACGTCGCTCAACGAGCAGAACATGACGTACATCGTGAGCGCGTTCGAGAAGAAATACGGCATCAAGGTGCGCACGTGGCGCTCGAACGCGGATCGTGTACTTCAGCGCATGCTGACCGAGTTCAACGCAGGCCGCTTCGATGTGGACGTCGTGCATCCGGGCTCCGGGGAGCTCGAAGTGCTGCATCGCGAGAAAGTTCTCGCGCAGGTCAACTCACCGCATCACAAGAACCTTCTACCGGCCGCCCTGCCCGCACACCGCGAATGGGCGCCGACGTTTCTGTCCGTATGGGTGCAGGCCTATAACACGAAGGCGGTGAGGAAAGAGGATGTACCGAAGAACTACGAGGAGCTCCTCAACCCGAAGTGGAAAGGGAAGCTCGGGATCGAGGCGGGGAACGACGACTGGTTCGGCAAGCTCGTCACGGAAATGGGCGAGCAGAAAGGCGTGAAGCTTTTCCGCGACCTCGTTACGACCAACGGCCTGTCCGTGCGCAAAGGCCACACGCTGCTGAACAACCTTGTCATCTCCGGCGAAGTGCCGTTCGCCGTCACGATGTACAACTATCTCCCGGAGGAGGCGAAGAAGAAAGGCGCACCGATCGACTGGATCGCGCTCGACCCGGTGATCGCGCGCGCGAATGGCATCGGTGTCGCGCGACGTGCGCCGCGCCCGCACGCCGCCCTCCTCTTTTACGATTTCATGATCAGCGAAGAAGGCCAGAAGCTCCTCGCTGACCGGGAGTACGTGCCCGCGAGCCGCGACGTGAAATGGCCGATCAAGGCGAACATCAAGGTGATCGACCCCGGCCAGGCGCTCGATCAGTCGGAGAAATGGCAGAAGCTGTTCCAGGAGATCGTGCTGAAGCGCGGGACGTCGTAGCTATCCGTACGCCACGAGATCGCGAGGAGCAGCAGCGGCGACCGTTCGCCGAACTCAGGACAAGCTACGAATCTCGCGACGATCCGAAACCGATTCAAAGATACCGTTTCGATTCCTCCAGGCTCGCCGGAAAAAACAGATCCTCGAGTTTCGGCAGCCCCTTGATCACGCCTTCGTTGCAGGCATAGCGCATCGCGACCTCGAGATTCGTGCGATTCTCTTCGAGGTTATACGGCCAGGGGTCGGCGCCGAAGACGACGCGCTGCTCTTTCATGTGCTCCTCCGCGAACACCATCGCGAGCACGCGCGGATTGCGCATCCGCGCATAGCAAAGCTCTTTCGCTTCCTGAAAACCCTGCAGCACGCTTACGCCGACCCACGGGTGCTGCTCGAGGACGTCATTCCGAATCACGACCGTATGCATGATGGGAAAGATGCCCGTGCGCCGGAAGTATTCGATCTCGGCCGCTTTCGTATCGGGAAACAGGCGTCCGATCTCCGGTGCGCCGTTGCGCAGCGAAGGCAGGGTTTCCGGATAGATTGCCGCGTCGAGATCTCCACGCACGAGCATTTCGTCGATGTTGCGGCCCGGCGGCACGCGTCGCACCTTCATCCAGCCGGCGGGTTGGATCGCAATCTCCTCCTCTTCCTGGCACCACCATTCGATACTTTTCAGATCCACGTCGTAATGGTCGTGCAGGATGCCGCGCATCCACAGTCCCGCGGAATTGCGGAGGCTCCGCAAGCCGATGCGCCGGCCGTTGAGATCAGTAGGCTTTGCAATCCCCGCATGCGTGTTGATCGCGACGTAACCGTGACGAAACCGGCGATGCGGGAACACTGGAATGGCGGTGAACGGCTGGCCCGATTCGCGTGCAACGAGATAGCCGGCGAGCGAAAGCTCGCACACGTCGAACTCCGCGTGTCGCAGCATGCGCCGGTGCCGCTCGGGTGAGGCCATCGTAAGCACGTTGAGATCGACGCCCGGCACCTCCGCCGTGCCGTCGATCAGCCCTGCCATGAGGTCATAAGGCCCGCACGCGAGCGTGAGCTTCAGTTTCGACATCTTAGGTACCTATCTCCTTCGTGCGCTTTCGCAGCAAACGCCTGAGTCTTTCAGGCGTGACCGGCAGCCGCGTCACGGCGCCGGGGACGCCGATCGCATCGTCGATCGCCGACGCGATCACGGCGCCGACGGGATTCACGCCGCCCTCCCCTGCGCCTTTCAGTCCCAGCGGATTGAGCGGGCTTGGCGCGTCTTCTGTAAGCAGTATGTCCACGTCAGGGACTTCGCCCGCCGTCGGCAGGACGTAGTCGGCGAACGTCACCGAAAGCGGCGAGCCGTTCTCGTCATACACGAACTCCTCGTAGAGCGCGCCTCCCAGCCCCTGCGCGAGGCCGCCGGCGATCTGGCCTTCAACCAGCATCGGATTCACAGCCCGCCCGACATCATAGGCTGCCAGATATCGCTCGACGTGCACACCACCCGTGTCGCGATCGACCCTTACGAGCGCAACGTGAACGCCATAGGGATAGGTCATGTGCTCGGCTTCGAACCAGCCTTCGGCAGTCAGCCCTGGCGCGCGCTTCTTCTCCACCGCCTGCGCGGGCGTCAGTGCCCGAGCGACCTGAGCGAGCGTAAGTAAAGCGTCTTCAGGCCGATCGGACCGGATGATTTTTCCGTCCACGATGTCGAGCATCTCGGGCGTCGCCTCGATCATATCGGCAGCGGCGACCTCGAGCGCTTTCGCGCGGACTTTCAGGGCCGCGATGCGCGTGGCCGACCCTGTCATCACCGTCACGCGTGAAGCGTGCGCGCCGAAACCGAATTCGATGCGGTCGGTGCGGCCGTGCACGACCCGCACTTTCCGATAGTCGACGCCGAGCGCATCGGCACAGATCTGCGCGAGCACGGTTTCCATGCCTTGCCCGACCGATGCCGACCCGGTGACGACCTCCACCGTTCCCGTCACATCGACCGATACGCGGACGCCGTCCACGGGTCCGAGCCCGCTTTTCTCCACAAACATCGCGAGACCGATTCCCAGCGCTTCGCCTGCGGCGCGACGCCGCGCAACTTCCTTCTGCAAGGCAGCCCAGCCGACTCGCTCGAGCGTCTTGTCGAGCAGCCGCGCGTAATCACCGGAATCAAGCACGAGCTCGGTATCGAGCACGTCGATCGGGCGCGCGTACGGCATCTCTGCGGCGCCGATCAAATTGCGACGCCGCACTTCCACGCGGTCGATGGCGAGCTTCGCCGCGATCGCATCCATCAGTCGTTCGCACACGAACGTCGCTTCGTAACGCCCCGGTGCGCGATACGTCGCGGCTGGCGTCTTGTTCGTAAGGCGGTAATGTCCCGCGACGCGATACGCCGGCACGCGGTACGGTCCGGGCAGCATACCCGCCGTCATGTCGGCAACTCGCGCGCCGTGCGTGCGCACATAGGCGCCCTGATCGTGGAAGAACTCGTCGTCGATTGCGAGAACTCGACCATCGGCTTCGACCGCGGCGCGCACGCGATGCCGCTGCTCGCGCGAGTGATTGCACGCCATCAGGTTCTCGCGTCGATCTTCGATCCACTTCACGGGCCGTCCGAGCCTGAGCGCAGCAGCACAGACGAGCACGTCCTCGGGGTAGATCTCGCCGCGCACGCCAAAGCCGCCACCGACGTGGCATTCGTAGAGGTGGATGGACGCGGGGCTTCTCGTCAGCATGCGCGCCAGCGCATCCCGGTTCGGATGTGGCCGCTTCGTCGCTGCGTGCAGCTCGAGCACGTCGCGCTGCGCGTCGTAGCGCGCGATCGCCCCGCGCGTCTCCAGCGGAACGCCTGAATGACGCCCGATCGCGAGGTCGAGCTCGACAATCGCGTGCGCAGCACGAAAGGCCGCGTCGACATTGCCGTAGCTCTTGCGGATGACCGCCGGCTCGGTCGTCAAGGCTTGCGCGAACTCGCCAATCGCGTCGTCTGCTGCCAGCACGGGTGGCAGTGCTTCGATCTCGATGCTGACGGCGTCTGCCGCGTCCTCGGCCCGATACGGGTCGTCGGCAAATACAACGGCAATGGGTTCGCCCACGTAGCGCACGCGCTCTTTCGCGAGCACGGGCTGTCGATAAGGCTCCAGACCTTCGACGCGAGTGGGCCGGAATTCGATCGGCGGAATATCCGCCACATCCTGCGCCGTCCACACTGCCACGCATCCCGGCATCGCGATCGCCGCCGTCGTGTCGATCGCAACGATGCGCCCGTGCGCGTAGCTCGAGCGCACGATCCGCATGTGCAACTGGTGCGGAAAAGAGATCCCGGCTGCGTAGCGGCCGCGGCCGGTGACGAGCGGAAGGTCTTCGAGCCGTGGGACCGATCGCCCTACGTATGGCCCTCGAATCGCAGGTTTCTCGTCCGATGCGCTCACGACTGCAACCGCGAACGCCGATGTGTGATCAGCTGATACCGATCATGCCGGCTTCGTAGGTGTCGCGCGGCGGGTGAGCTTTCATCGCGCCCGTGAGTTGCGACACACGTGCAATCTCTTTTTTCCGGCACCATTGCTCGAGACCGTCGATGATCGCGATCATTCCCGTCGGATTGCGGAAGCTCAGGAATCCTATCTGGACCGCCGTAGCGCCCGCCAGCATGTATTCCACCACGTCTTCGACCGCCATGATGCCGCCGACACCGATGATCGGAATCTTTACCGCGCGCGAGCACTCGTTCACCATGCGCACGATGATCGGCTTGATGCCGGGCCCCGAGAGGCCGCCGTAACCGTTGCCGATGTGCGACAAGAATGTGTCGGTATTGATCTTCAGCCCGAGGAGCGTATTCGAAACCGTCAGCGCATCCGCGCCCGCTTTCTCCGCGGCTTCTGCAACGGACATGATGTCACCGGCGTTCGGCGAGAGCTTCGCCCAGAGCGGTTTCTCCGTCGCCGCACGACAGAGCTTTACAACCTTGTACGTGTGCTCCTCGTTCAGCGCGAAATTGCCACCGCCAGGCTGCCGCGTGGGACACGAGATATTGATCTCGATCGCGTCCACACCGGGTACGCTGACATCGCGCGCCATGTCCGCGAAGTCTTCGATGTTCTCCGCCGTGATGCTGCACACCAGCGGCGGCTTGAACTGCTTGTATTCGGGCAGCTGGACATCGAGAAAGTACTTGAGCCCTTTCGTCGGCAACCCGATCGAATTGATCATCCCGCCCTGCACTTCGGACACGCGGGGCGGCGGATTACCTGCGCGGTAGTTGCGCGAGACGGTTTTCGAGACGAGCGCCCCCAGGCGGTTCAGGTCGATCACCCTCGAGAACTCCGCGGAGAACGTGCCCGACCCGGGCATGACTGGATTCGGCAGTGTGAGCGCGCCGATCTTGACGGAGAGATCTACCATCCCAGCACCTCCTGCAGATCGAACACCGGCCCCTCCACGCACACGCGCCGCATTTCTTTCTTTCCGTTCACTTCGAAGGTACGCACGCAGATGTAGCAGGGACCCAGACCGCAGGCCATGATCTGCTCCATGGCGGCCTGTCCCGGGATGCCGTGCTCTTTCGCCACACGTTTCATGAGCTGAAGCAGCCGATTCGAGCCGCACGTGAAAAACGCATCGGCTTTGTTTTCCGCGATAAGGCGTCTCAGGATGCGCTCGACGTTGTCCACGGCGCTGCTGCCGTCCGTGTCGAGCACCTTGATCACGGTTCCGACGTTCTCGAAAAGATCGGCCGCCAACGCGAGCTCCGGGCTTCTCGCACTCAGGATCGCGGTGACACGCACGCCGTGTTCGCCGGCAAGCTGGGAAATCGGGGCCATGGTGGCGAGTCCGACGCCGCGACCGAGCACAACGACGTTTTTCCACTGCGGCTCGAGCGTGAACCCGATTCCGAGCGGGCCTACCATGCCGAGCATGTCGCCGGGCTCGAGTGTCGCGAGCCCTTGCGTGCCGCGCCCGACGACTTTGTAGAGAAATTCGAGGCGCTCACTGGAGCGCGCGACGCGATACACGCTCTGCGGCCGACGGAACCACACTTCGACTTCATCAGGCGAGGGGCACAGCAGCTGAAAGAACTGTCCTGGCTGGGCAGCAAGCGCTTTCGGCGAAGCCTTGACGACGAGATGCTTGTACTCGTCGTTCACCCACTCGTGCGCGACGACGGGACACAGCGACTCTTCGGCCGGCGCATGCGCGGGCGAGTGTCCGTCGGTCGTTTTCCCAACGGTAATGGCGGAGCTGGCGTACTTGATCATTGAGCTTGGATCCTGCGGGAGCGTGGTGCTGCGGACGCCATGATTTAAGCGGCCTCGTGTCTAAAAATCAAGACGTTTCTCGTTTTTGCGACACGGGAGTGCGCTCATAGCCGGCAATGGCGGTCAACGCGATTCATAGTTTTTCATGAGTTGCCGCAGAAATTTCGCGGCGGGGCCCGCCTTGAGCGCACGCCGCCACATGTCCGAGACGGTCTTCTGGTGCAGCTCCAGGGCTTCCGGCGCACCGGTAATCATCGCCACCCCGACGCGGATATTCGGGCGCTCGCCGAGCCGAAAGGGGCTGAGCGAGAGGAGCTGCCGATCCGGCTGCCGGAAGATCTGAAAACCCGGGAGGGTTTCCGGAACGATGCCGACCTGAATCCCGATCGGCTCGTCCTCGAGCATGTCCGCGAGATGCGCGATTTCGGTCCGCGCCTGCAGACGGCGCTCCCGCCGGGTTTTTTCGGGCAGATGTTCGCGTCCCAGCGGCCCATCGCGAAGGAAGCGTTCCATCTCCGCTGACGAAATCAGGTTCACGATGCTCGGTTTTCGCGTACGGAAACTCTGCTTGCGCTGCTTGAGGATCTCCATGATGGTGTCGACCTCCTGCAGGGCACGCTTGCGGTTCTGCACATCTTCCGGGATGCTTTCGGCAAGGACCTCCGCGAGCTTCGCATCGAAGCTTTCGGAGGCGAGCAGATACGAAATCGGCCCCGCCAGCACGAC
>DASRIK010000292.1:0-6813 GCA_035650035.1 Burkholderiales bacterium
CGCGTCGTTGAGCCCTCTGTGGGTGATGAGCGGGCTCGTGCTGATGATGGCGGTCTTCGCGAACATCATCTCCAATACGTCCGCTGCCGTGATTGGTACGCCGATCGCGGTGTCGATCGCGAACCTGCTCGGTGTCGCACCCGAGCCATTCGTGCTCGCCGTCCTCTTCGGCGTGAACTTCGCGTTCTGCACGCCCATGGCGGACAACTGCAACCTGCTCGTTCTGAATGCCGGTGGTTATCGCTTCAACGACTTCGTGCGCGTAGGCGTTCCGCTGACGCTTCTCATGTGGCTTGCGACGACTGCGGTCCTGCCGATCTTTTTTCCGTTATCGGGCTGAAGCGGCGAGCACTGGTAAAGTAGCTCGATGTCCGTGCTCGAAAACTGCTTCGCGCACATTCGCGGCCGCGGCCTGAGAGTCGTTCTGCCCGAGGCTCACGACGATCGCATCGTCGCTGCGGCACGGCGGCTCCGCGACGAGAAGCTCGCCGAACCGATCCTGCTGGAAGGGCCCCTGACCGGCGCGAGCGTCGCCGCGTACGCCGAGCTGTATCAGCACGCGCGCCCGCGGACCGCTGCGGCCGTCGCAAGGCGGCTTGCCGAGAAGCCGCTGTTCCACGCAGGGCTGATGGTGAAAGCTGGAGATGCCGATGCCATGGTGGCCGGCGTCGCGACGACGAGCGCGCGCGTAATCGAAGCGGGGGTGTTAACCGTCGGGCTCGCGCCCGGTATTGAGGCCCCGTCCAGCTTCTTCGTGATGCTGCTGCCGGATCGGGCGCTCATTTACGCCGACTGTGCCGTGAACGCCGATCCTACGGCGGAGCAGCTCGCTGGTATCGCGATTGCGTCGGCCGCAAGCTGCCGACGCGTGCTGCGCGAGGAACCGCGCGTTGCACTCCTGTCGTTTTCCACCAAGGGCAGTGCCACACATCCCCGGACCGAGAAAGTCTTGCGCGCGCTCGAGATCGTCCAGCGGCGCGAGCCGGCGCTCGCGATCGACGGCGAGTTGCAGGCCGACGCGGCACTCGTCCCTGCCGTCGCGGCCAGGAAACTGAAAGACTGCGGGCCGGTGGCGGGTCGCGCAAACGTGCTCGTATTTCCCGACCTCGACGCCGGGAACATCGCGTACAAGCTCACCCAGCACCTCGCCGGCGCGCACGCAATCGGTCCTGTACTCCAGGGTTTTGTGCGGCCGTTAAGCGACTTGTCGCGCGGCGCGAGCGTGGATGACGTGGTCGCAACCGTGGCCGTCCTGCTTGCCCAGATCGGCCAGAACTGAAGCAAGGCCGTTTTGCGCCGCAATGACGCGGGTTTCGGCTGCGGCGCTTGCAATTTCCGCAAGGCGCCCCCACATGCCGTACGACGCGTGTAACCGATTCAGGTATAATGATTTTTTAGTTGGGGGACCACCATGCCGATTTACGAATATCGCTGTGCATCATGCGGGTTCGAGCACGAATACTTGCAGAAGGTGAGCGACCCGTTGCTGACCGACTGCCCGGAATGCGGCAAGTCGACCTTCAACAAGCTCGTGAGCGCCGCCGGTTTCCAGCTCAAAGGCAACGGCTGGTATGTCACCGATTTCAAGGGTAAAAACGGCGCAAAACGGTCCGGGGACACCGACAAATCGGCCGAGAAGGACAAACCGGCAGAACCGAAAAAGGATTCCGCCTCCGAGTCCTCGGGCGGCAATGGCGCGTGCCAGACCTGCAGTTGAACGGCCTGTAGTACCCCTTCGAGCGCAGCCTCCAGCCCTTTTTAGCCCGGTCCGCGCCGCGCGGGCCGCCCTCCACGCCTTCACATGCCACACAAGAACCCCATACGGCGCTACTTCATAACGGGCCTTCTCGTCTGGGTCCCGATCGTCATCACCGTATGGGTGCTGAGCGTCCTGGTCGGGACGATGGACCAGACGCTGCTTCTGCTGCCATCTGCGTTCCGGCCCGAAAGCTGGCTGGGCGTGTACGTGCCCGGAATGGGTGCGGTGCTCACGTTGCTCGTGATCTTCCTCACCGGGCTTTTCGCGGCCAACATCATCGGCCAGCGCCTCGTACGCTACTGGGAGCGCGTGATGGCACGTATCCCCGTGGTGAACTCGATCTACAACGGGGTGAAGCAGGTGAGCGATACGCTGTTTTCGCCGGGAGGGCAGGCGTTTCGTAAAGCGCTCCTCGTTCAGTGGCCAAGCCCTGGCATGTGGACGATCGCATTCCTCACGGGCACGCCTGGCGGAGACGTCTCGAACCATCTCCAGGGCGATTACGTCAGCGTGTACGTCCCCACTACGCCCAATCCTACAGGCGGCTATTTCGTGATGGTCCCCCGCAGCGCCGTCGTCGAGCTTGATATGACCGTGGACGAGGCGCTGAAATACATCATTTCGATGGGCGTCGTCGCACCGGCGCGGAGGAAGCGCATCGCCGCCGTGTCGCCGGAGCCAGTGGCGGCGACCGAGCCGCAAACTCCGGCCGCCTTGAATCACTAGCGCGGGCGCGATCCGCTTTCACCCCGAAGAACGAGCACTATGCGTAGCGAATATTGCGGCCTCGTGAGCCGCTCGCATCTTGGACAAACCGTGACGCTGTACGGGTGGGTGCACCGACGGCGCGAACACGGGGGCGTTATTTTCATCGACCTGCGCGATCGCGAAGGGCTCGTGCAGGTCGTCTGCGATCCCGACACGCCGAGGACGTTTGCCGTGGCCGACAAGCTGCGAAGCGAATACGTGGTGAAAGTCGTCGGCCGCGTGCGGCAGCGACCCGAGGGCACGGTGAATCCGAACCTCGTGAGCGGCGAAGTCGAAGTGCTCGCGCAGGGGATCGAACTCCTCAATCCGTCGCTGCCGACGCCTTTCCAGATGGACGAGGAGCACCTGTCGGAACAGGTGCGGCTCGAGTACCGGTTTCTCGACCTGCGGCGTCCCCAGATGCAGAAGAACCTGCGGCTGCGCTATCGCGTCGCGATGGCGACCCGCAACTTTCTCGATCGCGCCGGCTTCATCGATATCGAGACCCCGATGCTCACGCGCTCGACGCCCGAGGGCGCCCGCGATTACCTCGTGCCCTCGCGCGTGCACCCCGGACATTTTTTCGCGCTGCCCCAGTCTCCGCAGCTTTTCAAGCAGCTCCTGATGATCTCGGGCTTCGATCGCTATTACCAGATCGTCAAGTGTTTCCGGGATGAGGACCTCCGCGCGGACCGCCAACCCGAATTCACGCAGATCGATATCGAAACGTCGTTCCTCACGCAGGAGGAAATCGTCGAAATGATGGAGGAGCTTGTCCGGCACCTGTTCAAGGACGTGCTCGACGTCGATCTGCCAAAACCGTTTTCGCGGATGGGCTACGACGAGGCGATGTCGCGCTACGGATCGGACAAGCCCGATCTCAGGATTCCGCTGGAGCTTACCGAGCTCACCGATCTCATGAAGGAGGTCGACTTCAAGGTGTTCCGGGATGCGGCGCAACTGCAGGACGGCCGTGTCGCGGCATTGCGCGTTCCCGCGGGCGGCACGCTCACGCGCGGCGAAATCGACGCGTACACGGAGTTCGTGAAGACGTACGGTGCGAAAGGGCTCGCGTACATCAAAGTCAATGCGCGCGAGAAAGGCGCGGAAGGGCTGCAGTCGCCGATACTGAAGTTCCTAAGCGCGCCTGTCATCCAGCACCTCCTGGACCGCACGCAGGCGCGCGACGGCGATCTCATCTTCTTCGGCGCGGACAAAGCAAAGGTCGTGAACGATGCTCTCGGTGCGCTGCGGCTGAAGATCGGGCATGATCGCGGATTCGTCGCGCAGGGCTGGCGCCCGCTATGGGTGCTCGACTTCCCGATGTTCGAGTGGGACGAAGAAGCAAAGCGCTGGAACGCGATGCATCACCCGTTTACCTCGCCTGCGGACGGTCACGAGGACTTGCTCGAAACGAATGCTGGCGCCGCACGCGCGAAGGCACACGACATCGTGCTGAACGGCTGGGAGATCGGCGGCGGCTCGATCCGGATTCACCGGCAGGACGTGCAGTCGAAGGTCTTCCGCGCGCTCGGCATCGGCGAAGAAGAAGCGCAGGCGAAGTTCAGCTTTCTCCTGGACGCATTGCAATACGGCGCGCCGCCGCATGGCGGGATCGCTTTCGGTCTCGACCGCATCGCAACGTTGATGGCCGGCGCCGAGTCAATCCGCGATGTGATCGCCTTTCCGAAGACACAGCGCGCGCAGGACCTGCTTACACACGCGCCGAATACCGTGGACGAACAGCAGCTTCGCGAGCTGCACATCCGGCTGCGTCAGCCGGAGGCGAAAAAAAGTTAGGCCGCGTTTCCCCTCGTGGCGCTCTCGAACCGATTACGCGCGGGAGCCGTTGCGGTGCTCACCGCAGTGCTCGTCGCACTCGCGGCACTCGGCGTCGCCCACCAGGCGTGGGGAAGAGGGCCGGGACCCGAGCTGCCCGTCATCGAGCTCTCGGAGCTCCCGCCGGAAGCACGCCACACGCTTGAGCTCATCCATAAAAGCGGGCCGTTCCCGTATGAACGCGACGGTGCGGTGTTCGGAAACTTCGAACGGCGGCTGCCGCGGCGCGACCGCGGTTATTACCGCGAGTACACGGTGCGCACGCCCGGCCTCACACATCGCGGTGCGCGCCGCATCGTCGCAGGCCGCGCGGGCGAGCTTTACTACACCGACGATCACTACCGCAGCTTCAAATGGATACGCGAGTGAGCGCGCCCTCAAAAATCCTCGCTGAACGTTCGGGGCTCTACCGCACACCTCCGAACCTCTCGGAACTGCGGGCGCAAGCCGTGGCGACGGGCGCAGAATGGCTCGAGGCGGACCTGGGTGCCGTGCGAGATAAAGCCGGGCTACTGTCCGTGCTTGCGGCAGCGCTCAGGGTTCCTGCCGGATTCGGCGCGAATTGGGATGCGCTGGCGGACAGCCTGCAGGATTTGAGCTGGCGCACCGCCCCCGGATACGCGCTGCATTTGCGGCACGCCGAGCGTGCGCGGCAGGCGCTTGGCCCGGAGTGGGATAGACTCATCGACGTGCTCCGGCTGAGCGCACACGCCTGGCGTCAGCGTGGCAAGCCTTTCATCGCGATCATCGATGGTGCACAGGAGCTTCCTGCATGGCCCTGAACGGCGACGCGACCACCGGAGCCGGCGTGGGCGGCAGGCCTTACAAGCTCCCGGTGTCCGTGCTCGTGCTGGTGCATACGCCGAAGCTCGACGTCTTGTTGCTGGAGCGCGCCGACAGGCCGGGCTTCTGGCAATCGGTGACGGGAAGCCAGGTCGTCGGCGAAACGCTCGAAGAAACCGCGGCGCGCGAGTTGTTCGAAGAGACGGCACTTGATGCAACGCGGTATCGTCTCGTCGACTGGGGGAAACACAACGTGTTCGAAATCTATCCGAACTGGCGCTATCGCTACGCGCCTGGAGTGACGCACAATACCGAGCACGTATTCGCTCTGGAAGTCCCGGAGGCCGTGCCGGTTACGCTTGCGCCGCGCGAGCACACGGCCTACGCGTGGATGCCGTGGCGCGAGGCTGCAGACCGTGCGTTTTCCTGGACGAATGCCGAAGCGATACTCGAGCTTCCGGTACGCACGGCAGGCGGCCATGCCGCGGCGGGGGGAACTTAACCTGTAGCGTCGGGTCCGACTGCGTCAGGCATGCTGCATATGCCCGATGCGGGATCAAGACGCAAGTGCTTTGCGGGCGTATAATAAGGCGTGGGGTTTCAGCAACTTACATCGAAGAATCACGGAGTTGGAATGGAAGTGAGCACCATAACCTTCGATCGGTTCAAACCGCTGGCGGACGACACGTGCGAGGCGCGCATCGTCGAAGCCAAACGCGCGCTCGGGTCCCGTGCCGTGATTCTCGGGCACCACTATCAGCGCGCAGACGTGTACAAGCACGCCGACCTGACGGGCGACTCGCTGCGTCTGTCCAAGCTTGCCTCGCAGACCGAGTCCGAATACATCGTGTTCTGCGGCGTGCACTTCATGGCGGAAGTCGCGGACATCCTGTCGAAGCCGCATCAAAAAGCCATCCTGCCGGACCTTTCCGCAGGCTGCTCGATGGCCGACATGGCGAATCTCGCAAAAGTCGAGCGCGCGTGGCGCGAGCTCGGAGAAGTGCTCGACCCCGACGAGAAGGTCACCCCTGTCACGTATATCAACTCCGCGGCAGACCTCAAGGCTTTCTGCGGCGAGCATGGCGGCATCGTCTGCACCTCGACCAACGCGCGACAGATACTTCAGTGGGCACTCGCCCGGCGCGAAAAAGTGCTGTTCTTTCCCGATCAGCACCTCGGTCGATGGACCGGATACCTCATGGACATTCCGCTCGCCGAGATGCTCGTCTGGGATCCCGACGAGCCGATGGGCGGGCTTACTCCCCAGCAGGTCAAGATGGCGAAGATCCTGCTGTGGAAAGGCCATTGCTCGGTGCACCAGATGTTCCAGGCCCAACACGTGCTCCGCTGGAGGCAGCAGAATCCAAGCGGCATGGTGATCAGCCACCCCGAATGCAATTTCGAAGTCTGCAAGCTCTCCGATTACGTCGGCTCGACGGATTTCATCATCAAGACGATCGCGTCGAGCGCGCCCGGAACGCGCTGGCTCGTCGGCACGGAATTGAACCTCGTCAATCGCATTGCCGAGGAATTCAAGCCGCAGGGCAAGGTCGTGCAGTTCATGGCGCCTACCGTGTGCATGTGCTCGACGATGGCGCGCATCGATCCCCAACACCTCGCATGGGCCCTCGAGAACCTCGTGGCTGGCAAAGTAGTGAATCAGATCAAGGTGCCGGCGCATGAGG
>DASRIK010000293.1:0-4727 GCA_035650035.1 Burkholderiales bacterium
AACCGGACCCGGCGATCCGTACCAATGCGCAGGAGCAGGCGATGACACAACGAGCGGTGACCGCATTCTCTTTCCTCGTGCTGGCGCTATGTTGCGGCGTCGCGAGTGCTCAGGGGTATCCCGCGCGGCCGATCACGCTCATCGTTCCGTTCGCGACGGGGGGCACCACGGACATCGTCTCGCGCGTCGTCGCTCACGAGCTCACGAGCTCGCTTGGCCGGCAGGTCCTGGTGGAAAACCGCACGGGTGGAGGCGGCGTCGTCGGCTGGAGCGCTGCCGCGCGTGCTGCGCCCGACGGCTACACGCTGCTCGCGCAGGAGCTTTCGTATGCGATCGCTGCCGGACTGATTCCGACGCTGCCTTTCGATCCGCGCAAGAGTCTTACACCGGTGACGACGGTCGCGTCGGTGCCGCACGTGATGGTGGTTCATCCGTCCGTCAAGGCCACCACCGTGAAGGAGCTCATCGCGCTCGCCAAAGCTTCGCCCGGCAAGCTCTTCTACGGCTCCGGCGGGAACGGTACGAACACGCATCTCGGGAGCGAGCTCTTCAAGAACCTCGCGGGTGTCGATCTCGTGCACGTGCCGTACAAAGGTGCCGGCGCTGTGCTGCAGGATTTGCTTGGCGGACAGGTGCAGATGCTCGTGAGCGCGGTCGCGACGCCGCTGCCGCACATCAAAGCCGGCAAGCTGCGGGCGCTGATGGTGACGGACGAGAAGCGCTCCGCGGTGCTTCCCGATGTGCCGAGCGCGCCCGAGGCCGGATTGCCGAAGATGGTGATGCTGTTCTGGGTCGGGTTTGCGGTCCCGGCCGGGACGCCGCAGCCCATCATCGAGCGGCTGCAGAAGGAAGTTGTCATTGCGCTTGCAGCGCCCGACACGAAAAAGCGCTTTGCGGATATGGCTGTCGATGGTGTGGGGACCACACCGGCGCAGGCTGCCAAGCTTGTGGACGATGAAATCCAGCGATGGAGCGCCGTGATCAAAGCGGCGAATATCAAAGCCGACTGACGACTGGAATCGTGCCGTGACGATCCGATACATAGTCTTCGCGTTGCTGTTTGCTGCTGCAAACGCATTCGCGCAGCCGTATCCGTCGAAGCCGGTCCGGCTGGTCGTCGGGTGGCCCCCCGGCGGGGCCGCCGACGGCGTTGCGCGTCCGCTCGCGGCGAAGTTGAGTGAAGCGCTCGGCCGCCCGGTCGTCGTTGATAACCGCGGCGGCGCTACCGGCACGATCGGCGCGGCGCTGGTCGCGAAGTCACCAGCCGATGGTTACACGCTGCTCCTCGGCACCAGCAACGAGATGGTGCTGAATCCGTACGAAAAGATGCCGTACAACACGACCGAGGACTTCGCGCCGATTTCGATGGTGATCTCGTTTCCGAGCACGCTGGTCGTGCATCCGTCGATTCCTGTGAAGTCGGCGCAGCAGTTTGTCGCGTTCCTGCGTGCGCGTCCGGGCAAGCTCAATTTCGCGACGACGGGCTCCGGTACGAGCCACTTGAGCGGCGAAATGTTCAAGCAAACCGCAAAGGTGGACTTCACGTATGTCGCTTACAAAGGCGGTGGCCCGGCTATCGTCGACCAGGTGGCGGGTCACGTGGATGCCGGTTTCTCGACGTTGCCTTCGTCCGTGTCGTTCATAAAGAACGGCAAGCTGCGCGCGTTGATGGTGACCGACGCTAAGCGCTCGCCCGCCGCGCCGGAGATACCGACGGCTGGCGAAGTGGGCTTCCCCGAGATGGTGCTCATTACCTGGAATGGCGTGCTTGCGCCGTCGGGTACGCCGGCGCCGATCCTCGAGCGTCTCAACAAAGACGTCGTTGCGGTGATGAATACGCCGGAGATGAAGGAGCGGATGCTCTTGCACGCGGCGGAAGCAAGAACGAATTCGCGAGACGAGTTCGCGAAGTTTATCCGCGACGATCTCGCGAAATGGACGAAGCTCATCAGGTCGGCGGGGCTACGGAGCGGCGGCAGCTAGACGCCGCCGCCTTTTGAATACGTCATACTGGAGAAGGAGACTGCAATGCCGTTTTACGAAAGAGGCAAAGTCCGCATCTACTACGAAGAAGCCGGGTCGGGCTTTCCGCTGATGCTCATCGCGGGGGGAGGCTTGAATTCCACCATCGCTCGTTACTTCAAGGGCGACCACGCGCCGTTCAATGCGATGGAGGAGTTCAAAGGCGAGTATCGATGCATCGCAGCGGATCTGCGCAATGCGAACGGCGGCCAGTCGTCGGGCCCGCTCGAGATCGACAGACCGTGGGATTCGTACACGGACGACCACATCGGGCTCATGGACCACCTCGGCATCGATCGCTTCCTGGTGATGGGTTTCTGCATCGGCGGCCCGTTCATCTGGAATCTGCTCAAGCGAGCGCCCGATCGTGTCATCGCGGCGGTGCTCGCACAGCCGAGCGGCTTCCGGCCGGAGATTCCCGACCTTTTCTACAAGAACAACATCAAGGGCTGGGCGCCGGGGCTCGTCGCGAGCCGTCCCGACGTTACGATGGAAACGGCCGGCGCGTTCCTCGAGAAGATGTACGGCTCGAATCCGGATTTTGTCTACACCGTCACACGGGATTTCGTTCGGAACTGCAAAACGCCGGTATTGATTCTGCCGGACGATGTCCCGGCCCATCCGTACGCCGTCGCGATGGAAAGCGCGCGTCTCGCGCCGAATTCTGAAGTGAGCATCTATCCGTGGAAGGATTCGCCCGAACGTATTGCCGAAGCGGTGAGCCACGTACGCCGATTCCTGCGCGCGCATTCGCCCGTCGCGGCCGCGGCGTAGCTGCCCTTCAGCTTCTTCGAAAGCCGCGAAAAAGGGGCCGGTCCGAATGAACCCGGCGGACCTGCCCCGATGACCTAAAGCCGTGTCGGCGGAGGCGGCTCCCGCGCGCCATCGTCGGCCCTGAGCCCCCTCAGCACGCGTTCGAGCTCCGCCTCGAACCTGGCATTGTCTTTTTCCCAGCCGGTGAAATCCGCGGCTATGCGTGAGCGGATCTGCTCTGCCTTCCCACTGTGCCATTCGGGGCTGTGCAGGTAGCCGTCGAGGTTCAGCGGAATGACGGCGAGCACCTTGCGACCACGTTGCTTCATGAGATCGCGTTCTTTCGCGAATGCGGTCTCGATCTCGTTGTCGCACCACCAGCTCGTGAGTGACGCCCTCGAACAGCAGAACAGCACTTTGTCCCACAGCTTGATGCCGCGCTGTAGCTCTTCGTGAATGTCGTCACCCGGCCGCATCTGGTGCTCGTCCAGCCAGCAGCGTACGCCGCGTCCCTGCAGCGCATCGTGCAGACGCCGCGCGAATGATTTGTCCGCATGGCTGTAGCTGATGAAACACGAGTAGAACTCGATCGCCCGGTCGAGAATCGACGGCAGGTAATCGATGAGCGCTTCCGGGAGACCGCAGCCGCGCAGGAATACGAGAGGTAGCGCACCGGACTTCTGCAGTGTCTGATGGTCGATCACACTTGGAAACGAATGATGGCACCGGTCCAGACCCTTCACGTCGTTCAAGGTGGTATCGGCAAGGAGAGTGGATCCGAACCAGGCGCCAGTCAGGTCCGCTCCGGTCAAGCTCGCGCCGTAAAGATTCGCGCCCTTGAAGTCGGTGCCTTCGCATTTGGCTCCGGCAAGGTCGGCGCCCCCGAGCTCGGCGCCGGTGCAGATCGCGTTCGTCAGGTCCGCGTTGCGTAGGTCTGCCGCGAGGCGTGCTGAGCTCAGGTTCGCGTCGCGCAGTCGCGCATCTGCGAGCTTTGCGCCATTGAGATTCGCTTCGGTGAGTCTCGCGCCATGAAGCCTCGCGCTTTCCAGATTGCTGGTGATGAGGCTTGCCCTCACGAGGCTTGCGCCCCGCAGATTGGCTTCGGCGAGGTTTGCGAAGTTGAGGCGCACGTCGTCGAGTTTCGCCTCGCTCGCTGTCGCGCCGCTCAGGTTCGAATGGCTCAGATCTGCGCCCGCGAGATCGGCCCGGCGCAGATTCGCCTCGCCGAGATCGGCCTTGTCCAGGTTCGCGCCGGAAAGACACGCGTCGCGCACGTTCGCCCCCCGCAGGTTTGCTCCACTGAGCTTCGCGCCCCGCAGGTCGATGCCTCTCAGATCGGCATGGGCGAGGTCGGCATGAGTGAGATCAATGGACGTTTCATTGTTGTGCGCGCGCCACGCGTTCCATTGGTCGACGCCGGATTTGAGTATTGCGAGTTGCTGCCTATCGCTCATGGTTCGTCCAGTCTAAGCTTTCGTGGCACGATCTGAATCTTACCCTCGTATCGAGTGAATAGATGAGAGGAGACATGCCATGCCCTGGATCGAAGCCAATGGCGCGAGCTTGCGCTACGAGCTGAGCGGCTCGGAAAAAGAAACGCTCGTGCTGATGCATGAAGCAGGAGGATGCCTCGAGAGCTACGAAGATGCGCTGCCCGGGCTCGAAAAGGAATTCCGTGTGCTGCGTTACGACCAGCGCGGTTTCGGATTTTCGGAGAAAGTACGCGAGCTCAAGTTCCACATGGTGGCCGACGATCTGGCTGGGCTCCTCGACGCGCTGAAGATCACGGCGCCCGTGCATCTCGCCGGCTGCGCGATGGGCGCCGATTTTGCGGTCGGGTTTGCTGCGCGCTACCCGCAGCGAGTCGCGAAGCTCGTCCTCGCGAGCCCCAACATCGGCGATAATGCGGGGCGCAGCGGACCCATCCTGGAGCGCGCCGCGATCGCCGAGCG
>DASRIK010000294.1:0-8659 GCA_035650035.1 Burkholderiales bacterium
GCAGCAGGAGCGGATCGGCGTCGATTTCGATGCGTTCGGAATCGGTGTGGAACCCGAGGTCGAGCTTCCGCTCGAGGGCACGCGGCACCCAGTCTGTCGTGGCGCTCCGCGCAAGCGTGTGCAGATCGAGGCGTTGCGTCACCTGCGCGCGTCCGCCCGACGGCTCCGCGCGGGCAAGCGAGAGCAGCTGGTTCACGAGATGAGTGGTCTGCTCGGTCGCGCTTCTCAGTTGTTTCAGCGTCGCGTGCGCGTCGCCGGAAGGCGTCTGGCGCAGCGCAAGCTCGGTCTGAGTCTTGAGACCCGCAATGGGCGTGCGCAACTGATGGGCTGCGTCCGCAATGAAGCGCTGCTGTGCAGCCAGCGCGAGGCTCAGGCGCTCGAGAAGCTCGTTCATCGCGCGAATGAGCGGACGCACTTCCTGGGGTGTTTCCTCGATCGGCAACGCCGAAAGATCGCGGTGCGACCGGCTTTCGACTTCGCGGCGCAGTGTTTCCAGCGGCGCCAGGCCGCGTCCCACTGCAAACCAGAGCATCAGGCCCGCAAGAACGATGAGCAGCAGCTGCGGCAGCACCATGCGCGCGAGAATCTGCGTCGCAAACTCGTTGCGCGCCGCGCGGTTCTCCGCGACTTGCACCATGACCATGCTTTCGGTCTTCCCCGTCTCCAGCGGGAGCCGCAGCGTGACGATGCGCACGGGCCGGCCGTGATAGTTGTCATCGTAATAGTTGACCCGCTCCGAAAACGGGTCCGGCGGTGGCGGCAGATCGGGCTCCCCGGTGACGTATTCGTTTCGCGGCCCGGTGACGAGATAGTACAGACGGCCGGATTCGCGTGACTGGAGCATTTGCACCGCGATCTCCGGCAGGTCGACGTAAACGCGGTCCTGCAGCACTTTGACCTGACGGCCGATGTCGAGCGCCGATTCGAGAAGCAGGCGGTCGTACGCGAGATTGACGAAGCGATTCGCAATGTCGTAATCGATGACACTGCTCACCGACCACAACGTAAGGAGCGGCCAGAAAAGCCAGCCCAGCAGCTGCTTGCGCAGCGTCTTCTGGTTGGAGCGAACGGGCGCGTTGGACGAGCCCTCAGACATGCGTCTCTTTTTCCAGCAGGTAGCCCAGGCCTCGAATAGTGCGGATGCTCACGCCCGCCGGCTCGAGCTTGCGGCGAAGGCGGTGCACGTAGACCTCGATCGCGTTTGGCCCCACTTCTTCGTCCCAGCCGTACAGCTGCTCCGCCAGTTGCTCCTTGTTGACGACGCGGCCGCTCCTCATCATGAGCACCTCAAGCACTCCGAGCTCACGGGCGGAAAGGTCTAGCGGCTCGCCACTCAACGTCGCACGGCGGCCGGCGGTGTCCAGCACGAGCGAGCCGTGAGTCAGGACGGAAGCGCCGCCAGACTGGCCGCGCCGGATGAGCGCGCGCACACGCGCTTCGAGCTCCGGAAGATCGAACGGCTTGATCATGTAGTCGTCCGCGCCGAGGTCGAGGCCCTTCACCCGGTCTATCAGCGCATCGCGCGCAGTGAGCACAAGCACCGGCACCGCGCTTGCGCGTCTGCGTAACCGCCGCAGCACCTCGAATCCGTCGATACCCGGAAGACCCAGGTCGAGAATTACGAGATCGTAGGATTGCGCGGCGAGCACATGATCGGCGTCGATGCCGCTCGTCGAGCAATCCACCGCGTAGTCCGCGTGCTTGAGCGAGCGTGTGAGTCCGTCCGCGAGCACGGGATCATCTTCGACGATGAGGATCCGCATCTAGCGTGACGCACCGGAAGTATCCACCGTGTCGAGTGTACACGCGCCTCGTGAAGCCGGCGCGACGGCGTAAGTTTCATGTAAGGCTGCATTGCTACCGTGTCTTTCATCGCCGCGACCCACGCCTTCTTGTTCGCGAGCAGTCGTCCAGTCTTTCCTCCTCGGAGGCCTGGCAGTTGCAACCGCCTGTGCTGAGCGGGTGGTTGTATGGCCTCTTTGAATCCCGCCGGGGCACCCCACACTGTCCCGGGCGGGATTTTTTTCGTCAGGACTAAAGTCCCCGATTTTGCTGCCGTTTATTGAAAAACTGCTTGAAAACGCAGTGCTAACCTTGTATTTTCGCCTGTAATTTTGCTATCCGCCTCAGGGAAGAACTAGTGTTTAAAAACATCGTGTTTACGCTGCTCGCCGTCGCGCTGTTCGTGCCAAGCGCCGAAGCGGCCAAGCCCCAGCGCCCTGCAAAAACCGTCAAAGCCGCGAGCGCCAAACCCTTGCGCACCGCCAAAGTTGCCAAGAAAACGCTGCGGCCGTCCAAAGCTGTCGTCCATCGTGTGCGGGCCGTCCGGGTGGCCGCACCCGAGGTTTCCGAGCATTCGGGCCATTTCGACGTGAAATCGACCGCGGCCCTGGTCATCGAGCCGGGCGAAGGGCGGACGCTTTACGCCAAGAACGTCGACTCCGTCCAGCCGATCGCTTCGATCACGAAGGTCATGACGGCCATGGTGGTGCTGGATGCCGGGCTCGACCTGCGGGAATCGATCACGATCACCGAAGACGATATAGACCTCCTCAAACACACCCGTTCCCGGCTCAAAGTCGGCACGGTGCTCGAGCGCGACGAGTTGCTGCGGCTCGCGCTCATGGCTTCGGAAAACCGGGCGGCTTCCGCGCTCGGACGGGCCTATCCCGGCGGCCTTGGGGCCTTCGTAGCAGCCATGAATCAGAAAGCTTTCGATCTCGGCATGACGCGCACGCGTTTCGTCGACAGCAGCGGACTTTCGAGCGACAACGTGTCCACAGCCCACGACCTCGCCAAGATGGTGACAGCGGCATATCGCTACCCGCTCATCCAGGAATACACGACGTTGACCGGGCATGCCGTCAGGACCAATGACGGGCGGGTTTTGAGCTTCCGCAACACGAACGGTCTCGTGCGTGACGACGCGTGGCACATCGACGTCTCGAAAACCGGCTACATCGCCGAAGCCGGCAAGTGCCTCGTCATGCAGGCGCGTATTGCTGCGAAACCGATCGTGATCGTGCTGCTCGACTCGTGGGGCAAGTACACTCGGATCGGCGACGCCAACCGCATCAAGAAGTGGATCGAGAGCCCGCTCGCACGGGCAGTGCAGGGCTGATCAGGCGGCTGCCGCAGGGGCGCGCCTCACGAGGCGTGCTTAACCGCTCCCTCTGGGAGTTTCGCTCGACCAGGCGATATGTCAGCGGGTCGCTACGAATTTCACGATCTCGGCCCGCCTGTGGGTTCCTTACTCCAGGACGTGATTGCGGGCCTCTCCGCCTCGCATAAAGCGATTCCACCAAAGTATTTCTACGATGCCCGCGGCTCGCAGCTTTTCGATGCGATCTGCGAGCTGCCCGAGTATTACCTTACGCGCACCGAGCTCGCCATGCTCGAGTCGGTCGGCCCCGAGATCGCCGCGCGTATCGGACGCGATGCAGCGATCGTGGAATACGGCAGCGGGTCCGGCCGCAAGACCGCCATACTCATGCGCGCGGTGCGGCCGGCCACTTACGTCGCCATCGATATCTCCGCGGAGCAATTGCGCTCGGCGAGTTCGGCGCTCGCTGCGATGTTCCCCGGCGTGCGCGTGCTGGCCTTGTGTGCCGACTACACGCGTCCGCTCGATCTTTCGAGAATCGAGCCGCTCGACGCGCAGCGGCGGGTAATTTTCTTCCCTGGGTCGACCATCGGCAATTTCACGACGGACGAAGCGCTCGCCTTTCTCGTGAACGCGCGTGGAGTCGCCGGGCCGGGCGGCGCAATGCTGGTCGGTGTCGATCTGAAGAAAGACACGGCCGTGCTGCACGCCGCATACAACGACGCCAAAGGCGTCACTGCGGCGTTCAATCTGAATCTGCTCGAGCGGATGAACAGGGACTTACGAGCGGACTTCGATGTTTCAGCGTACGAGCATCGCGCGTATTACGACCCGGTCGCAGGCCGCATCGAGATGCATCTCGTCAGCACGCGCGACCAGCGCGTGAGCATTGCGGGAACGCAATTCGCTTTCGCTGCCGGCGAAAGCATATGCACGGAGTACTCGTACAAGTATTCTCTCGAGGAGTTCCAGGCGCTCGCGCAGAGAGCCGGGTTCGAGGCCACGCACTGCTGGCTCGATCCCCAAAGGCTGTTCTCGATCCACTATCTGACCGTGCCCGCCTGAAAGCCGGTACGGGAAGGAGCCACGATGAAAGCACGGGTGCGACGTCTCCTCGCCGCGTACCTGGTGATTGTGTGCGCGAGCGCAACCGCTGCGTCCCTCGATGTCGCTTACCCGTCGCGACCGGTGCGGCTTATCGTGGCCGTGCCTCCGGGTGGTGCCGCCGATTTCACAGCGCGCATCGTCGCGCAGAAACTCGCGGAAGCGCTCAGCCAGAACATCGTGGTCGAAAACCGCGGCGGGGCGGGCGGTACGATCGCGGCGGATATGGCGTCCAAGGCAACGCCGGACGGCTACACACTCCTGTGGTCGTCGGTTACGACGCACGGTGTCGGCCCTGCCCTGTACCCCAAGCTTCCGTACGATCCCGTGCGTGACTTCACGCACGTCGGGCTTGCGGCAAGCCTGCCGATGATCATGGTCGTGCACGCTTCGGTGCCGGCCACATCGGTGAAAGAGCTCATCGCGCTTGCCAAAGCAAAGCCGAAAACGATGCACTTCGCGTCCTCGTCCAGCGGAAGCCTCCCTCATCTCGTGGGCGAGATGTTCAGGACCGCGACGGAGGCTCCGATCGTCCACGTGCCGTATAAAGGCAGCGGCCCCGCGGTCATCGATCTCGCAGCTGGCAACGTTCAGATCATGTTCGATGCCCCGCCGGCGCTATACGGCCAGATCAAGGCCGGCCGGCTGCGCGTTCTCGCGTCGGTGTACTCGAGGCGCGCGGAGCTTTTCCCGGATGCGCCTACGCTGACGGAGCTCGGCTACCCGAGCCTCCAGGGCGTCATCTGGTATGGCGTATCCGCTCCGGCGGGCATCCCGGGCGCGGTCGTCAACCGTCTGAGCGACGAATTGCGCAAGCTGCTCGCCACGGCCGACGTGCGGGAGCGCTACGGGCAGCAAGGCGCGCTCCCGACACCGGGCACGCCCCGCGAATACGTCGCGTTCATCAAAGTCGAGCTCGCGAAGTGGGCGCGCGTCGTGCAATCGTCCGGCGCGAAAGTCGATTGACACAGCAGACCGGAGCGCGTTTGCCGTTAAGTTCGAATGACGATTCATCTGATCGTACTCATGTGTACGCTGAGCCATTCCGGCTTCGGCGGGAGCCGCGTCGCGATGTCGCTCTACGCGCTCGACCAGGGTGCGAACCAGCTCACGATCGGGCTCCTGATGGCGCTTTATTCGATCGTTCCGCTCCTGTTCGCCGTGCAGGTCGGACGGCTGGCAGACCGTGTCGGACCTCGTGTTCCCATGCTGATCGGGACTGCCGGGGTCGTGGTCGGGCTGCTGCTGCCGCCCCTCGTCCCAGGGCTGCCGACGCTATACTTTTCAGCGCTCATCCTGGGCTCCACGTTCCACTTCTTTTTCATAACGGTCCAGGGCATTGCCGGCGGCATTGGCGGGTCGGAGCACCGCGCCCGTAATTTCGCACTGGTCGGAATGGGTTTTTCCGCGGCGGGATTCATCGGACCGTACCTCGCCGGCGTCGCGATCGATCATCTCGGGCATCTCAGCGCGTTCCTGCTGCTGGCGGCATTCCCGACGATCCCCGTGTTGATGCTCCTCTTCGCGCCGGGATTCCTGCCGAAGCCACGCAAGCACGCCGATGCGAAGGAAGGCCGCAGCGCTCTCGATCTGTGGCGCAGCGGCGGCCTTCGCCGCACGTTCATCGCGAGCGGCATCATCTCTTCGGCCTGGGATCTCTTCCAGTTCTATTTCCCCATTTACGGTCACTCGATCAATCTCTCCGCCTCGGCGATCGGCGCGGTACTCGGGGTGTTCGCCCTCGCCACGTTCATCATTCGCGTGCTCTTGCGGCCGATCACAAGGCGCTACACGGAGGCGCAGATATTGACCGGAGGCATTTTTGTCGCCGCGGGCGCATTCGTTCTCTTTCCGTTCTTCACGAACGCGTACGTGCTCGCCGCGATTGCATTCGTGCTCGGACTCGGCGTCGGCTGCGGACAGCCGATGTCCATGTCGCTCATTTACGCTCTTGCGCCACCCGGGCGTGCAGCCGAATGCGCCGGTCTGCGGGTCACGGTGAACAATTTCATGCACCTCATCATCCCACTCGTATTCGGCAGCCTTGGCACAGCGTTCGGCTATACCTTGGTGTTCGTCTCGAACAGTGCACTGCTCGTAGGGGGCGGTGCGCTCATGCGCAGAGCGCCGGTGTCACCGGTGCCGACTTCATGACGGCTCCCGCATAAACAAAAACGCCCCCGGCGGGGGGCGTCGTTGACTCCATCTTGACTGTGCGTTTAGCGACGTTCCTGCCGTTTCCCCACTTCGGAACCGACGACACCGCCAGCTACCGCGCCGCCCACCGTTCCGAGCGTGCTGCCGCCGGTGATGGCGCTGCCTGCGACTCCGCCCACCACAGCGCCGACTGCGGCACCCTGGGTCTGTTTGGAAACCGGCACGCTTTCGCACGCAGTCAGCCCTGCCAGGGCGCCTGCGGCCAGAGTAACTACCAACAAACGTTTCATCGCTCTATCTCCTCGTGCTGTTTACGGCAGCAGCCGCGAGGGCTCCCGCCTCTCCATGCGCCGAAACACGGCGCCACCGACGGCCAGCAGAAAGGCGCGTCCGAGCTCAAAGCTGATTCACCTCGTTACGCCTTCTTGCTTCCCTTCTTGCCTTCCGCCGATTCGCGCTCGGCTTTCGCCTGCTTCTTGGCGGTGTCGCGCGCTGCTTTGGCGTCCTTCTGGCACTGGTCCTTTTCCTTCCCTTTCATCTCATCGCATTTTTCTTTCGCGATGTTGTATTCCATGTCGGCTTTCGCCGCGGCGACGTCGTAGCGGTTCTTCGGCGTGTCCTTGTTCTTCGCCGTGAGCTCGGCCTTGGCGACTTTCTCCTGGCCTTTCGCTTCCGCCATGCAGATGTCCTTGGCGTTGCCCTTCATATCCTTGCATTTTTCACGAGCCGCCTTGGCATCGGCTTCGATTTTCTGCTTTTCCGCTTTTTGCGCGTCCTTGTCTTCCCCAGCCGACACCGGGCCCGCGAACGCGAGGCTCAGCGCCGCAAGCATTACCATATTGATTACCTTCATTTTTATCTCCTTTGAGCTAAAACGCGCGCCTTCGGCACCGCGCCACCAGCCGCGCACACAGGCCTGACAGCAACAGATGTGCCTATGGCATCGGCATTTTCCCGCTGTGTCAGTACGGCCTATAACGCAGTCGTAACGAAAAGGAAGACAGGTCGCAGGGGATTTACCGAACCACGAGGGTGAGGCTGAAGTCGCCGCGAAGGACGCTCACGCTGTAGCCCGAATCCGAGCCGCGCAGAGCAGACTGGAGCTCGGTTACCGTGCGCGTGCGGCGGCGGTTGACTCCATAGATGATGTCGGCAGGGCGAAAACCGGCCTGCCATGCGCGGCTGCCTTCGCTCACGGCAGCAACGATGAGGCCCTGTACACGCTGATAGAGAGGGCTCCCGCGCTCGATCTCGACGACGCGGAGCCCCGGCAGTTGCGGCACGCTCTGACCTTCCGCGCCGCTCATCTGCTGCGGGGCACCGATTTTCACTTTCAGCGTTCGCGTTTCGTTTGCGCGCAATACCCTGAGCTCGACGTCTTCTCCCACCGCGGTGAGCGCAAGTCGCGCCCGCAGCTCCGCCGCGCTTACGAGTGTGCGACCATTCATCGCAAGGATGATGTCGCGTTCGCGAAGGCCCGCCTGCGCCGCGGGCGAGCCTGGCTGCACCGCAGAGACCGCGACGCCTTCAAGCGTGGACACGCCGAGCTTCTTCGCGATCTCGGAAGTGAGATCGACCATCTCGATGCCGAGGCGTCCGCGTCGCACTTCGCCGAATTTGACGACCTGGTTGAGCACGGCCCGCGCCATGTTCGAGGGCACGGCGAATCCAATCCCGACGTTCGCACCCGCGGGACCGATGATCGCCGTGTTGATTCCGATCAGCTCGCCTCGAAGATTCACGAGCGCTCCGCCGGAGTTTCCCGGATTGATCGAAGCATCCGTCTGTATGAAATCTTCGTAGCCCTCAGGGGAAAGTCCGCTGCGCCCGAGTGCGCTTACGATGCCGGAAGTAACGGTCTGCCCGATGCCGAAGGGATTGCCGATCGCGAGCACGAAATCACCGACACTGAGATGATCGGAGTCGCCGAAGCGCAGCGCGGCAAGATCGCGTCCTTCGATCTGAAGCACGGCGATATCGGTACCGGGATCGCTGCCTACGAGGCGCGCCTGGAATTGCCGGCGATCCTTGAGCGTCACCAGCACCTGCTCGGCCTGGTGGATCACATGATGATTGGTGAGGACGTAGCCGCGCTGCGCATCAATGATGACACCGGACCCCGCAGACTGCTCGCGCCGCTGCGGCCGGTCCGGGAGATTGAAAAAGCGTCTGAAGAATGGATCGCGAAAGAGCGGGTTGTCTTCCATCGGCGAACGCGTGAGCACCGAGATGTTCACGACCGCCGGGGTGACCTGACTCACGACGGGCGCGAGGGTCGGTAGCGCTCGACCGTCC
>DASRIK010000295.1:0-6211 GCA_035650035.1 Burkholderiales bacterium
GCCGCAAGGCCGTACTTGGCGAAGACCTTTACCGCCGCAGAATCGAAGATGGGTTTAAGAACTTCCCCACTTAATTCGATTATCGTCTGGGTCGTTTCGCTCTCGAAAATTCCTTTTGCAGCGTTCCATGCGCCCGTAATGCGCGAGCTTGCGCCGTGAGAGTCGCGGATATTCGAGACCGTCGAGAATGTTCTTGCCGACGAGACCTCGGCCGCTGGTGATGAGCAGCTTCACCGGATTCTGTGCTCCGGCCGCTGCAGGTCAATGCGAGCTGCCGCGCACTATCCGACGCAACATCGTCCAGAGCCTCGGCGAACGGCCTCTGACGATCACGCTCAATAACCACCACATGTTGCGGACGTCGGCGTGCGTGAGCGAGCCGGCGCTAAGTTTCTCACGCGCCACATATCTCAACAGCCGACCCGCGTGCGTGCTGGCGGACTGGTGATCTCCCTGCTCGAGGGAGGCAGAAAGCGAGAGCCGATACGACTCGGACAGGTTATAACGAACCTTAGCGATCGCTCGCGCGAGTCGGGGGGAATTGCACGAAAGCCTGGGTACAAGGATTTCAGCGGCACGATCCGCGCGCTCGATTCTCTGCTGAGGAGTGAGCCGGCTCCATACGCCTCCAGGATGCACCCGGTACACGGACATGACCTCGTCGAGGTAGGCGAGGCGACCATTCTGCCCGAGCAGGACAAACGTCGGCCAATCGAAAAACGGCATGCGGTAGTACCACTTCGGCAGCGGCTCGGGCAGCGCGGCTCTGCGGTACATCACGGAGGCGGTATATATGAAGTTACCGGCGATCAGGTCAGCCATTTCGTAGAAAGGCTGCATCTCCTTCTCGTACACCGGCCGAAGCGGTTCCGACGTGGCCTGCTTGAGGAAGAGGGCGTTGTGGAACGCGAGCGAGCAATCCGGATTCGCCTCGAGAAAATCCACTTGTTTCTGCAGCTTGTCCGTGACGATCCAGTAATCGTCCCCTTCGCACAAGGCAACGTATCGGCCCCGTGCCGATCTCCGGCACCAGATTCCATTGGCCGACCGCGTCACGCCATGCGCTCTATATACAGAGCTCGTGCGCGACCTCAGGAAAAGCCTGATTTGGTCCGCGTGCTCACGCGCGTACTCGATGCAGGTTTCCCGTGTGCCGTCGTCCGACTCATCCTCTCCGATGATGATCTCGTAAGGGAAGGAGGTCTTCTGCATGAGAATGCTGTCTAGGCACTGCCGAATGTACGGCCCGTGCTGATACGTCGGCACGACGACTGAAACCAGCGGCTGCATTCTGTTGACAGGCTTGTCGCTCCCGAGGAACTCCTTCTGGGCAGTGAACCTGCGATCCAGCGCGAAGATGTCCATGGCTCGAGCTGTCAGGCGACGACTACGCCCGGTCCGACGAGGGTTCGACGAAAGCGACGAGCTCGAACCCGGCGTCCGCTGCAAGTTCGGCCGCTTCTTCGGCGAACCCGCCTGCACCGAGAATTACGAGCTGCTGCATTTCTCTGCCGCGCGTTTGCCGCGGTGCGCGCGAATTCTTGCGCTATGCCTCGCGACGAAGCTCAGCAGCCTGCCGATGGCGTCGATTTCTTTTTTTCCGACCGCCGTTCCCGTGGGGAACGAAAGCACGCGTTCCGAGAGTGCGATGGTATGTGGCAGTGACAGCCGGGCGTCGGGAAACAGGGAACGGTAAGGCTCCATTGCATGACAGCCCGGATAGAAATAGCGCCGCGCAAGCACGTTCTCCGCATGGAGGATCTCGAGCAGCGTGTCGCGCTCGAGGCCGAACTCTTCCTGCACCTGCATCACCACGTACTGATAGTTGGTGCGCTCGGCGGTGTCGTGCCGCATCAGGAGAAGACCAGGCACATCCGAAATGCGAGCAGCATATCGCTCGTAGTTTGCGCGGTTCAAGGAGATCGTGTCGGCAATCGATTCGAGGCCCGTCAGGCCCATCGCCGCGCAGACCTCGTTCATTTTGCCATTCGTGCCGATGCAGACGACGTTGTCGGCTCCCCGGAAGCCGAAGTTCCTCGCAAGCCGCAATTTTTCGGCAAGCTCGCCGTTGTTCGTAACGATCGCCCCGCCTTCGAAAGTGTGGAAGAACTTCGTGGCGTGGAAGCTCAGGATTTCGCATTCCCCGAAGTTGCCGACCATCCTGCCTCGATGCGAGCAGCCAAGCGCATGAGCGGCGTCGAACATGAGCTTCAACCCGCGGCGGTCGGCGATTTCCTGAAGCGCGCCGACGGCGCACGGTCTTCCCCAGACGTGGACGCCGAGGATGCCGCTCGTGCGCGGAGTGATCATGCTCTCGACGCTTGCAGGAGAAAGATTGCACGTGAGCGGATCGATGTCTGCGAATACGGGTGTGATCTGCTGCCACTGCAGCGCGTGCGCGGTGGCGATGAAAGTAAACGAGGGGACGATCACTTCGCCCGTGAGATTCAGTGCACGGATGGCGATCTCGAGGGCGAGTGTCCCGTTACAAACCGCGACGCAGTGCCGCACGCCGAGGTAATCGGCCAGCGCCTTTTCGAATGCCTTCACCATCGGACCGTTGTTCGTGAGCCGTCGGCTGTCGAGCACCGCGTTTATGCGCGCGAGCAGGCGGTCGCGATTCCCCGTATTCGGGCGCCCGACATGCAGCGGCTCTGCGAAAAGCGGCGGCGCCCCGAATAGCGCGAGGTCGTCAGGCCTGTTGATGGCCTTCCGCATGCTCGCGTGAGGCTCGATGTTAATGCTTATGTGCGACATAGAGTACCGAGCGCGGATGAAGGGCATGCCGCGCGAACGCCTTTTCGCCAAAGTGAGAAACGCCTAGCTGCTCGACCCGAAAGCCCGCGGCTTGCAGTCGGCTAACGAATCCAGCCTTGGAGTACAGACGCACATGATCATTCTGGCCGAAGTGCTTCCAGCGTCCGGCTTCGTCCACGATTTCCGGGTTCTCGTAGACATCGGCGAGACCCAGGTTGATGGGCACCATGCAGATGCCCCAGCCGCCGGACGCAAGCACACGATGGAGCTCGCGCATCGCGGCCATATCGTCCTTCACGTGCTCGAGCACATGCGAGCAGATGAAGATACGAAACTGCCCGTCCTCGTACTCGGACATGTTCTGGATGTCCACGCCGGAATCGTCCACGCCAGGCATCGTCATGTCGGCACTGCGGTAGCCCGTTGCGCCGAGACGCTTGAGAAACGCCGCCAGCGGCTGAGCGGGCGCGATATCGAGGATATCGCTGAGCACGCCGCCTCGACTGACGAATTCGCGGAAATACAGCGCGTACAGCCGCTCCCGATCGGTCGCTCCGCAACGCATGCACGAGTAACGCCCCCGGTTCATCGTCTCGGAGAGATAGATGGAATGGATGTAGCCGTATCGATCCTTCATGTCTTCGTAATAGGCCGGCAGCGGCAGGAAGGATGCGTCGTCGCTATCGCAGACCGGGCACTGCAAGCTGCTTGTGACGGATTCCCGCCTGATTGGCGCGAACAGGATCTCGGCGGCCTTCCTGATTCGCCATGGCACGTGTATTTTCATTCCGGCTTCGGTTCCGATGGCGCCGCCACCCAGTGAACGTGCGGTTGGAAAGCGCTATAGCCTACGAAATGCCCCGTGACCTGGAAAGGAACAACGCCGTAATGCACTGCAAGCGGTTCCGGCCGGTGCCTGTCCGCTAGCCAAACAAGGGAGCCCCCCGGCTCTGCCGGAGGATACTTACTGGACTGGCTGACGCCTCCACGTGCCGTGATCGCGAAGAACCGCAAGGGCGCCACTCGGGATCGGCCGGGTGTGCAGATAGTTCTGCACGATGCGAACGTCGCTTCCGCGGACCGAGGGGAAGACGACTGAGGGCAGAAAGCGATTCACGACCTCCGAGATCTCGTCGAAGCCGAGGTGAGCGCGCGCGGCCGTGCCGCCGCTGAAGCGGCCATTCAACTCGTGAGGCACGGGCTTGCCGTCCCGCGTGCGCTTGAGCTGGACGTTGAGCGGGCCTCTCCAGCCTTCTGAGGCTGCTGCAACTGCATAGGCGTGCGCGAGCTCGAGCAGATCAGGGTCGTCGAGACCTTGTGTGTGTATCGCGTGTCCGCAATACTGATTCGACAGAGTCGCGAACCCTCGCGATATGGCGCCGTCCGGCCCGATCACGATCTGAAGAAAATATTGCCGCGTTTCCGGGAACGAGTAGAAGAACGGCAAGCCGCCCGTAATTGGCGCGATCAGCTCACCCATGTTCGGCGGCGGATCGAGAAACGGTTGCGCGAGAAGATCCGGGCGAGCCTCGAAGGCGCGCTCGATTTCGTCGCGAGTACGCAGGAGCACGACGCCCCGGCTCGCATTGCCGCAACGTGGCTTCCCGATCAGCGGCAGGCCATGTGATCGCGCGAGGTCGAGCGCTCCGCGCACATGATCGACGGTCGCAGCGAAGGGGAGGTCGTGTCGTAACGCAAAACGGGCGGTCTCCATCTTGTCGCGCATGAAGCGGGCGGCTTGCACGCTCCCCGTGAGCAGAATCGGTTCAGTGCCCTTGAAGCGCTCACGGAGAACGGCGAGCGCAAGCACATCATCGTCACGCGTCGGAATGACGATGTCCGGACGCTCGGATTCGATGAGTGCCTCGATGGTTTGGAGATAGTGCTCCAGCTCGGCCGCGGGCGGAGCGAGATGGACCGCGTCGCAGCGGAAGTTTCCCGCGGCGTCCGCGATGCTGTTCGTCCCGATAAGGAAGCATTCGTCTCGCCGCACGCCGAGCGCATCGATGAGCTTCTGCGCGGCGAGGCTTCCGACGCTGAGCAGCAGAAAACGAATCTCCTTGCCGCCGTCGCGCCTCGAAGGCGCAGTTACGCTGGGCTTCGTCCATGTATCCCCCGATGCGAGCGCCGTTACGCCGCTTTGGGGGATCGGGTAACCCGTGAGATATTTCTGTACGCGACGGGCTTCCGGGCGTGTCGGCAATGGGAAGCGCGCAGCAGGCACGAAGCGGCGTATGGCTTCGCCGACTTCGTCGAAGCCGACGCAGGTCCGTGCCGCGGTGCCGCCGCCGAATCGGCCGTTCAGCTCGAACGCGACAAGTTTGCCGCTTGCCCCACGCTTGAGTTGCACGTTCAGCGGCCCTCTCCAGCCTTCACCTGCCGCGGCGCGTGCGTATGCGCGGGCGACCTCGCGGAAATCGATATCGTCGCATCGCTCTCCGCGGATCGATTGGCCACCGACGAGCGTGCACAACCATCCGAAAGGTTCGGAGAGCGTTCCGTCAGGCCCGATCACTACTGTGATGACGTACTGTCCGCTCTCCGGGAAGGAAAAAAAGAGCGGGAGGCCGGTGTGGAAAGGGGCGAGCAGAGACTCCATATTCGCCGGCGGATCCAGATAAGGCTGCGCGATCAAATCGGCACGTGATCCGAACGCGTGCTCGATCTCGGCGGTGGAGCGCAACAGCACTACACCGCGGCTGCCGTTTCCTGCGCGTGGCTTGCCGATGAGGGGCAGACCGTAAGACCGTGCGAAGGCGAGCGCCTCGGCGAGCGTCACGGCGGTCGGGGCAAAAGGCAGGTCGTGGCGCTCGGCGAAGCGCGCCGTCTCGACCTTGTCGTACCACGCGCGGGCAGCATTAGCACTGCCCACGAGGGGCACTGATTCCATATCCGGCGCGCGATCTCGCATGACTGCCAGGGCGACCACGTCCTCTTCGCGCGTGGGGATGACGAGATGTGGTCGCTCCTTCTGGATTACGGTACTGACGTGCTCGATGTAATTGGCCTGGGAGGCGGTCGGCGGCGCCGGATAGGCGGTGTCGCATCGGAAATTGCCGGCTGCGTCCGGGACGCTGTTCATTCCGATGAGCACGCAGTGCTCGCGACGCGCTCCGATCGCGTCAATCACGTTTTGTGCCGCGAGGCTGCCGACACTCAGAAGGAGCAGTCGCAGTTTCGATGCCGCGTAGTCGACCTCATGCATGCCGTTCCTGTGCGACGCCGTCAATTGGCGTACGCGACCCATCAGTGTAGCGCCTTGGGCGCAAACTCGATTGCAATCACGCATGGACGCGCGGCGCTCGTTCGCGCCATGTTGCGTGATGATTTGGTACAGGGCTCGATTGTGCAGCCCGCTCGCGAGTGCGGCAAATGTCTGGCGCCCCGAAGACGAATCGAACGTCCGACCTACCCCTTAGGAGGGGGTTGCTCTATCCACTGAGCTACCGGGGCG
>DASRIK010000296.1:0-2147 GCA_035650035.1 Burkholderiales bacterium
GTCTGGCATCGGCGATGAGGTCGAAGAGGCCTTCGACGCCCGGAAATGCCGGCGCGAGGTTCGGCGGCACGGTCCCGCCTGCTCGGTAGAAGCGAGACTGTACGGTTCCGTTTTGTACTTTGACGACGACGGGGCCGCTCATTTCGGGCGTGCACTCGCATGAGCGAAAGAGATCGATGCTGTAAACCGAGGGCCCTTTGTCAGTCCAGCGTCGTCGCGCGTCGCTAAGCTCTTCGGTTGGCGAAAACAAACCGTTGCATGCGGTGATCGTAACCGCAAAGAGTAAGGCGATCACACTCGCTGCGTGAGCACGATTGGGCGGCATCGCAATGATACTTAAAAGCAGAGCTATTCGGAGTTACCTAACGTGTGTAACCAATACTGAAGGCGCAGTATAACAGCGCCGCGGGAGTGTGCCGGCGAGCAAGACGACCGTTCCGACAACGACAGCTTCGATGAGTCCGCGCTCAGGCACTCGTTTCAACGCGCTGCATAACGAGCGTCAAGTGGTGCGAGGTGTGGTACACGGTGAATGCCATCATCTCGCGCACGGTGAGCATCCCCAGCAGCGGATGCGGCAGCTGGACGGTGTCGAGACGGTCTTCGCGCCAGCGCGCCAGCGCGGTACACAACCTCGCGTTCGTGCCGGACCAGATCGTTAGGATCTCGGCGCGACGCATGTCCGGATCGAGCGCATCGCGCTCCGGTCTAGGGGCGAAGCGACCGGCCTGTCCGCCTTGCGCCAGGGCCCTGCGATAATCGTCGCGCAGTTTTATGAAGGTGCGCGACGCCCGTTTGGGCCGCCCGAATCGTAGGCGCAGCAACCAGGCGGGGAGCTTGAGCGCAACGACTAGCGGTGCCGAAGACTTCCGCAGATGCCGTGCGTGCTCGGCCGGCGACCACTTATCGCCTTGCGGCTCGAAGAAGACGGTCACAGGCATCGTACCTAACGTGCGGGTACCTTCCTGAGTGAGCCGCTGCAGCGCTGCAGCCAGCTCAGGTCCCGTCTCGGGCGCGCCGGTCTCGAACATCGCTCAGAACGGTCCGCCTAACGAGCCAGCTGAAGCGAGAGGCGTTTGCGAGCCGCGTTCCAGAGCAGAACGTAGACAGCGCCGAGCAGCGCGCCGGCTGCGTCCGGAACCAGGTCTCGCATGCGGCAATGACCCTGACCCGAAATCCCTTCCGCGAGCTCCACGAACAAACCCATAACGAGTGTCGCTAGCGCAGCCCACGCGAATCGCGCGCGAGGGCTGGAGCCACGAAACTGGATGTAGCTCAACACGAAGAAAAAGCTGAACCCAACGATGTGGGGACGATTCTGCAGCGAGTAAATCGCGAGGCCCAAGTTCGGCAACCCTTCGCAGGCTGTGGGGTTCAGCTGGAATCCCACATTCAGTGGAAAATAGACGAGACCGAGCACGGCGAACGCGACATACGCCCAGCGGTAGCGCCACAGAGCGAGCAGAAGGAGGACGATAAGTATGACGCGGTAAAGCAGCAGCATAAGCGGCGTAAAGTTGCTGCAGCTCGGCGCCCGCCGGAACGACCGGGCAGCGATAACAGCGTGCCATTCCCAAGAGCCGCTAGTTCGTGACGGTCAGACTGCGGATCATTCCCAGCTCGTAGTGGCGTTTGCCGACTCTTGCGCGGTCGAGCACGAAGCAGATGAGCAAGTAGGGGCCGGGCGTTAGCGACACGTGCAGCGTGTTGTGAAGCCCCGGCCCTATCGATGCAGTACCGCCGACGACGACGAATGCTGGTGGTTCGTTAGGCGCTTGTTCTCGCATGGCATCGGCGGCTGACTTCCCGGGTGCGAGTCGAGCGACGGCGATGTGGTGCTCTTCTCGGCCTCGGTTCTCGACACGCAGCGCGTGGGTGCCGGCGCGCAGTGTGTCCGGCGCCGTGAAGGCGTATTCGTTGAGATCAATCGGTACTTCGTTCGCAGCGCGTGGCGGCGGCGGCACGCCCGAGCCGACGACGTAGAGTGGTCGCACCATGCCATACGCGGAGTGCGCTCGCTTGTCAGGCGCCCAAATCCTGCAAATGAACAAGTACACGCCAGCATCGAGGTCGAGATCGACGGTCACGCTTAACGAGTAGTCGTCGGGGCCCTCGATGCCGCCGACAGGGATCATCCAGGGCAGGAT
>DASRIK010000297.1:0-6339 GCA_035650035.1 Burkholderiales bacterium
GATGACCACGGGCTTCTCGAAATCCACCCGTTTCGGCCTGTACACCACTGGATAGTCGGCACGCACCATCGCCATGAACGCTTCGGCCGTTGCAAACCGTGCGCGTATGCCGCTCGTCGCGAGCGAAAACGCGCGTCGCGCATCGTCGCGCGCAAATGCATCGAGCTGGCGCTGGACCACGGCGCGAATCGCCGCGGCATCTGCGCTCGCGACCTCCGTCGCCCACGCCGCGAGGGAAGCTGCCAGGAGCACCAGAGCCGCAATGAGCAAGCGCATCATGGACGCTCGTCGAGGCGCCGTTTCAAGACATCCTTCAGCGCGTCCCCCGCGCTGCAGATCATCTCTTCGGTCGTATCCCAGCCGACACATCCGTCGGTCACCGAGAGCCCATATACGAGCTGCGACAGGTCGGCGGGAATGGCCTGCTTGCCTGCGACGAGGTGCGACTCGATCATCGCGCCGACGATCGAGCGGCTGCCTAAGCGAACCTGGTTCACGATATCGGTCATCACGAGCGGCTGCAGCGCCGGATCCTTGTAGCTGTTTGCGTGCGAGCAGTCGATCACGATGTTCGGGCGAAGCTTCACTTTGGCCAGGGCCTTCTCGGTCATGGTGACGGAAACGGTGTCGTAGTTCGGGCGGCCTTCACCACCGCGCAGCACGACATGCCCGTAGTTGTTGCCCAGAGTGCGCACGATCGACACCCGGCCTTCGCTGTTGAGTCCCAGAAACGAGTGCGGGTGCGACGCCGAAAGGATGGCGTTGATCGCGACGCCGATATCGCCGTTCGTGCCGTTCTTGAACCCGACCGGCGTCGAAAGACCGGAGGCGATCTCGCGGTGCGTCTGTGACTCGCTCGTGCGCGCGCCGATCGCCGTCCAGGAGATCAGATCGCCGAGATATTGCGGAGAAATCGGGTCCAACGCTTCCGTGCCGGTTGGCACGCCCAGTTCGCACACCTGGAGCAGGAACGAGCGCGCATGCGCCATGCCGCGATCGACCTGGAACGAGTCGTCCATGTCGGGATCGTTGATGTAGCCCTTCCAGCCCGTGGTAGTCCGCGGTTTCTCGAAATAGACGCGCATCACGAGCAGGAGCGTATCGGCGACTTTCTCCTGCAGTGCTTTCAGGCGACGGGCGTATTCGAGCCCTGCAGCGGGATCGTGGATCGAACATGGGCCGACGATCACGAACAGCCGCGGATCCTTGCGATCGAGAATGTCACGCAGCGCCGCACGGCCTTTCACCACGACCTCAGCCGCACTTCTGGAGAGGGGCAGGCGTTTGTGCAACTCCTCAGGGGACGGCATCGGATCGAACGACGTGACGTTGACGTTTTCAAGGAGCGTGTCGCTGATGCGTCGGATCGGCTCGTTCATCTGTGGATCCCCCGGCTAGGAGTGCCTAACGTATGAATTGCTCTACGTAGTCTGCGCCCAGACCCACGGCTGCGTAGTGGGCGCGCGCTTTGTCGAGGCGTGTGAAGACGTCGTCGTATCCCGTCGAGACACCTTGCGGATCGACGTACATGAGACTCCCGTTCACCTGGAAGAGCGTCATCATTTCGGTGCAGCCTTCCGGCACCACCAATGTATGCGTCTCGCCGGGCGGCTCGAAAATGTAGCTGCCTTCCCCCGCCACCCAGTCGTGCTCGAGGTAATGCCAGCGGCCCTTGAACACCCACGCGTGTACCGCGCCGGAGTGGCGATGGCGGGCGATCATGCCCGCCTTGGTCACACGCATCACGTGCGTGTACTGGCCCAGTGTGACATTGAACTGGAGCGGGCGCACCGAGACGTGGTTGGAAAGCGGGACCCACACGCGCGGATCGCTCCGGCCAAGACCGTCGAGGACGACCATGTCGGGCCGCATGGCATAGGGCTGTGGTTTCTGATACGGGATACGCTCGGGGTCCGCGATTGTGTGCGTGAGCGGCTTGTTCAAGACCTTCTCCCTAGTTGAGCGGCAGACTTCTCAGCGTGCGCACGCGCTCCTCGCCCGCCGCCATCATGAGTGCCCACTCGTTCGCTGCGCTGAAAAATCGCGCGCCGAGTTTCACCACCTGCTCATACGGTTTCACATCGCCGCCCGAAAGCCCGCCCATGCCGGCAATCTTGCCATGTTTGCTGCACGCGGCAACGACCCGCTCCAGCGCCTCGAGCACTTTCGGGTGCATGTTCTGACCTGGAAGGCCTAAATCCGAAGAGAGATCGCTGCTCCCGATGTGAACGACGTCGACGCCCGGAATGGCGGCGATCGCTTCCACGTTCTCGAGCGCGGCGGCGGTCTCGACCATCACGATGAGCAGCGTGTTCTCGTTCAGCGCGTCACGCGTCTGCACGGCAGGCTGCGCCCTGTACGCAAAATGCGGATAGCGGCCGGCGTTGGAGCGATTACCGAGCGGTGCGAATTTGCAGTGCGAGACGGCTTCACGGGCCTGCTCGGCCGTGCTCAAGTCGGGCACGACAATGCCGAGGGCACCGCCATCGAGCAGTCGCAAGGCGGTGCCGTAGCCGCCTTCCGGGATACGCACGAGCGGAGTGATCCCGGCCTGCACCGCGGCGGCCGAGATTTGCGCAACCGCATCCTCCGGAACCGTGCTGTGCTGCAGATCGAAGTACAGGGCATCGAAACCGCACGTCTTTGCCGCGAGTGCAATATCGACCGTTCGGGCGTGCTTGATCATGAGGGCGAGGCCGATGTCGCCTGCTCTCAGCCGGGCGGCCAGAGGATTGATCAACGTTATGGATGGATTATCGGCTTGCGCCATATCTCTCGTCCTTTCGTGCCCGCAGGCTACAATTTGGCGCGCCTGAGGGAGGCTGCGCGTATGACTTCCGACTCGAATGTCCGGCCCGCCCCCGACCAGGTTCTGGTCGAGATCGCGGATTATGTAACCGATTTTACGCCTGGCGCGGACGCAATCCATGCTTCCCGGCTGTGCATGTGGGACGCGATCGGCTGCGCGCTCAACGCGCTCGACTTTCCGGAATGCACGAAGCTCCTCGGACCCGTCGTGCCCGGCACGATCGTGCCGCACGCCTCGCGCGTACCGGGAACGAGTTACGCGCTCGATCCCGTGACGGCGGCGTTCAGCTTCGGCTGCATGATCCGCTGGCTTGACGAGAACGACACGTTCACCGCCGCGCAGGGAAGCCATCCGTCGGACAACCTCGCGGGCATCCTCATGCTTGCCGATCACCTCAGCCGCAGCCGTGTCGCCAACGGGCAACAACCGCTCGTCGTGCTCGATGTGCTCGAGGCGCTCGTGAAGGCGTACGAGATCCAGGGATGTCTCGCGATGGAAAACGATTTCAAGCGCGCCGCGATCGATCATCCACTGCTCACGCGCGTCGCCAGCAGCGCAGTGCTCACCCGAATGTTAGGCGGCTCGCGTGACGAAATCGTGAATGCACTCTCGAACGCGTGGGTCGATTCGAGTCTTGCGACGATCCGCCACGCGCCGAATACCGGATGGCGCAAGAGCTGGTCTGCCGCGGATGCGACCTTCAACGCACTGCGGCTCGCGCTCATGGCGGTGAAAGGCGAAATGGGCTATCCCGCCGTGCTGTCCGCAAAGTACTACGGGTTCTACGATGCCCGTTTCGGAGGCAAGCCGTTCCGCTTCCAGCGTGCCTACGGCGATTACGTGATCCAGAACTCCATGTTCAAGTTCGTCGCTGCCGGGATGCACAGCCAATCCGCGGTGGAATGCGCGCTGCGGCTGCATCTCCTCGTGAAGGACCGCATCAGGGACATCGAGCGCATCACGATACACAGCCAGGACGCGCTCATACGCATCATGGACAAGAGCGGGCCGCTCCATAACCCGGCGGATCGTGATCACTGCGCTCAGTACGTCGTCGCGGTCGCGATGCTCTATGGCAGGCTCGAAGCAACGGATTTCGAGGACGATTTCGCTGCGGCCGATCCGCGTATCGATCAGCTCCGCGCGAAAACCACCATCGTCGAGGACCCGCAGTATACGAAAGACTTCGTCGATCCCGCGAAACGCTCCAGCGCGAATGCGGTTCAGGTGTTCTTCACCGACGGCACGCACACTCCGAAGATCGAGGTGGAGTATCCGATGGGACACCCGAAGCGCCGGAAAGACTTCGTGCCCGTCTTGCGGCAACGGCTGCACGCAAGCCTCGCGCGGCGTTATGCGGCGCGCCGGCAAAAGCGACTCCTCGAGCTCTACGATGCGGGCGGCGCCGTCGATACGATGCCGGTGCACGAATTCGTGGACGAGCTCGTGCCGTGACTACTTTGATCTTCGCCCTATGCCTTTTCACGGGCCCGGCGCTCGCCGCCGCGTGGCAGCCCACCCGTAACGTCGAGCTCATCGTGAGCACGTCACCCGGCAGCGGCAGTGACCGCGCCGCCCGGTTCGTACAGAAGCTTCTCGTCGAAAAAAATCTCCTGCGTGCGCCGGTGACAGTCGTCAACAAGCCGGGCGGCCAGGGCGTGATCGGTCTCACCTATCTCACGCAGCATCCCGGCGACGGCCACTACGTCATGGTCACGTCGCCCAGCCTGCTCGCGAACCAGATCACCGGCCGGAGCAAAACCGGCTACCGCGACACGACACCGCTCGCGCAGCTCGGTGCCGAGTACGTCGTGTTCACGGTGCGAAGCGATTCGCCGGTGGCGACTGGTCGCGACCTCGCCGATCGGCTCAAAGCGAATCCTGGCAGCTTTACTTTCTCGATCGGCACCACGATGGGGAGCCACAATCACATTGCCGTCTCGCAACTCGCGAAAGCGGTCGGCGTGGATCCGAAACCGATCAAGGTGATCGCCTTCAGCGGTTCCGCGGATGGCACCACCGCCCTGCTCGGCGGACACATCACCGTCTCGGCATCGCCTGGCTCCGCGGTCTCCGAGCATGCGTCCGCCGGCAAGCTTCGCATGCTCGCCATATCGGCGGAGCGCCGGCAGAGCGGGCCGCTCGCCAACGTGCCGACGTGGAAAGAGCTCGGCTATCCGGTCGTATCGGCGAACTGGCGCAGCGTGGTGGGCCCGAAAGGCATGCCCGAAGATCAGGTTCAGTACTGGGACACCATCTTCGCGACGCTCGTCCGGAGCGCGGAATGGAAACAGAGCATCGCATCCGAGCACATGGAGAACACCTACTCGGATAGCCGCGCCACGCTCGAGCTCATGGAATCGCAGTACAAGGCGATGGCGGCCAGCCTCGCGGAGCTCGGGCTAGTGAAGTAGCGCCTTTTCGACTCTCGGCCTGACCTCGCCGATCATCAGCTCCATCGAGCGCATCGCCGCTTTGTGTGACGTGTCGCCGACCTTGAACGAAAAACACACGTGCACGGGCTTCGCCGCGCGGATTTCGGCGACGAGCTTTTCGGCGACCGTTTCGACATCGCCGATGAGCAGGTTGTTGTAAATCGTCTCGAGAGGCGGTTCGTTGGGAAACGGCACATCGACGAGAACGGTGCCCTGCATGACTTCCTTCCGGCGCCGGAGGCTCGACGCGAGCCGCGATTGATAGCGCGCATTCTCTGCGAAGCGCATCCCATCTTCGCGGCTGTCGGTGATATGTGCGAAGCGGTTGAGCGTGATATGCGCGCTCGACAAAGGCACGTTCTCGGCGGCGTAGGCGGCGGCAATATCGGCGTACTGCTCAGCGAGCAACGCGGGACCATCGACGCGTCCCGATGTCAGCACGCGGTAGCCATGCCGAGCGGCTGCGCGGAACATCGCCTGCACATGGCCGGCAACGTAGATCGGCACTGGATTCTGCACCGGGCGCACCGGGATATGTGTTTCCGGCAACTGGTAGTGCCTGCCGTGGTAGCTGAAGAAATCCCGGCTGAAGGCGAGATCGAGGATGTCGCAGAACTCGTCGGTCATTTCGAGAGTTCGTGCGATGTCCACGCCGAACCGCTCGAATTCGTAGGGCTGATAACCCGCGCCGATGCCAAGCATGAGACGACCGTTCGACACCGCGTCGGCCGTCGCGACTTCGGCGGCGAGCCGCGCCGGGTTGTACAACGGCAACACCACGACGGCGGTGCCGAGCTTGATGTTTTTAGTGATCGCGGCACAGTGCGCCACCATCATCAGGGGCGACGCACAGAGACAGTAGTTCGAGAAATGATGCTCGGCGAACCACGCGATCGTGTAACCGAGCTCGTCCGCAAGCTTCGTCTGCTCGGCGACCTCGCGGAATACGTCCGCCGCGGGCTTGGCGGGATCGCGGGAGCCCATCAGGTTGAAGATTCCGAACTCCATCGCCCCTCCTCCCGCTCAAACAATTGGGGCCAGGTTCGAATTACCGGAAATTCGAACCTGGCCCCAATTTCTATAGCCGCGAATCGT
>DASRIK010000298.1:0-3159 GCA_035650035.1 Burkholderiales bacterium
GCAGCGGCGGCAAGCGTCCCGCCACCTCCCCGATCTGCGCCGGCAGCAACCGGCCTTCGGCCGCAACGTGGGGATCATCCAGGACGCTGAGAGGGGTGTGGACTGGCGCGACCGTGACATCGGCCCGCACCAGCGTATCCACAACTTCGGTGCTATCGCGCTGTGCGACCGCCTCGCCGATGCGTCTCATGAGCATCTCGCGCTCCGCGCCGCGGCCCGTATCGTGTTTGAGGCGCGGGTCGGCCGCGAGGTCCTCCATGCCGAAGGCCGAGCACAGCCGATGCCATTGCGCATCACTCACGATGCCGATGAAGACCTGCTTGCCGTCTCTGCATTTGAAAAGATCGTATATCGCCCGGCCTCGCCGGTTCGGACCGCTGCGCGAAGCGAGCATCGGGGCCGGTTCCACGCCGGTCATCTGTGCAGTCGCCATGTGCTGGCCGACATAGAACAGTGCGGTTTCGAAAAGCCCACCCGTGACGTGCTGGCCTTCGCCCGTCGTTTGCCGCTCGAGCAACGCGGCGAGCACGCCCATCACCGCGTATGTCGCAGCCCCGATATCGACCACAGAGGACCCGACCCGCATGGGCTGTCCGGGCGGACCCGTCATATAGGCAAGGCCCGAAGCCATCTGGCTCGGCTCATCCATGAGCGGCCGGGATTGATACGGCCCTTTCAGATAGCCTTTGAGGCTGCAGTACACGAGTCGAGGGTTTTCCTGGTGAACTTTCGCGTAGCCGAAACCCAGACGATCCATCGTCCCCGGCGCCATGTTCTCGATGAGTACGTCGGAGCGCCGGACGAGTCGCGTCAGGATGTCGCGGCCCTCCGGCGAAGCGAGATCGACGACGATCCCGCGTTTGTTGCGATTGAGGTAGAAAAAGGCGCCGTTACGCTGGTTGCCTGGACGGCTGGGCGTGCCCGCATCCGGCGGCTCGATCTTGATCACGTCGGCGCCCATGTCGCCGAGGATCAGTCCCGCTGCGGGCCCGGCGACGATCTGGCCGATTTCGATAACGCGCATTCCCTCCAGTGGCAGCCTTCTCATGGCGATTCGCTTGAAAAATGTATTATCGTGAACCCCCCGATGTTACCTCGACTGCCGAAGGCACATTCATGGAACCCGTGACCCCGTTTCGCTACCGATCGTATCGATTGAACATTCACGCCGGCAAAGGCGCTTTGAAAGAACTGCGCGGGGAAGTCGATCGAGCCCGCGCAAAGCGCGTTTTCGTTGTCTGCGGCCAATCGATCGCACGCAAAACCGATCTCGTCGATCGTATCAAGGCGAGTCTCGAAGACAAGTTCGCAGGCGTCTTCGATCGGGTCGAATCAAAGTCGCCGTTGCCGTCGGTGCTCGAAGGCGCTGCTCGCGCACGCGACGCGCGGGCGGACCTGATCGTCGCGGTCGGCGGCGGCAGCGCGATGGTGACGGCGCGCGCGATCATCATCCTGCTCGCGGAAAAAGGCGACATCCACGAGATCTGCACGCAATACCCGCCGGGGCAGGCGCCCGTGAGTCCGCGGCTCGCAGCGCCCAAGATTCCGAACATCCTCGTGCTTACGACGCCGAGCACCGCGATGACACGCGCAGGAACAGCCGTCATGGATACCGAGACGCGTCACCGCCTCGAGCTGTACGACCCGAAGACCCGCCCCGCCGCGATGATCTGGGACGACGACGCACTTCTCACGTCGCCGGCTGATCTTTACCTGAGCACGGCAGCCTCGGCATCGAGCGGGATACTCACCGGTGCGGCGGCGCCGCGGGTGAATCCCGTTTCGCACGGCGACATGCTGCAAGCCCTGCGGCTTTCGATCGAGAGCCTGCCGCTCCTGCGGAGCGAGCCCGACAACGCAGCCGCACGCATGAATCTCGTCGCGGCTTCCTTCCTCAGTAACCGCGCGCTGGACGCCATGAGTGGGCGGGCGTTCGGAATCGTCTCGTCGCTGGGGCATGTGATCGACACGCTTTATCCCAACATCAGCCATGGCGATTCGCATTCGCTGACGACGGCGTGGGGCATGCGATTCAACGAGGAACAAACCTCGGCCGGGCTCGCGCGCCTCGCGAAAGCGCTGGGTGTGGCCGACGGGCTACCGGAGCGTGAGGCCGCGAAACGCGCGCCCGATTTCATCGATGATTTCTACCGGCGTCTCGGGATGCCAGTCCGCCTGAGGGACGCGCAGATTCCGCGGGAGGACATCGAGCGCATCGCGCACGACGCGATGGGCGACTTCTACCTGCACCAGAACGCGCGCAAAGTGAAGCACGAGTCGGAACTCGTGGAGCTGCTTGGGCAGATGTGGTGAGGCTGGCCGCGGCGCAAATCGATTAAAATCCAGCACTGGCTCCGACGTAACAGGACACCCATATGGCTCAGACACAGACCGAAGACAAACGCAAATTGCTCGATTGGGACAAGCTCGAGATCGGCGAGAAACTGCCGTCGTTCTCCTACGTCCTTACACAGGAAATGATCGACGAATACCGCAAGGGCGTGATGGATCCCGAAGCGGGGTTCCCGACGATCTCGCACAAGGTGGATGTGCGGCCGTATCAGTCGGTATATCGCGACAACGGCTCGGTCAATGCACGCTGCGCTTTCCATTGCTACAACTCGCCGATCGCGGGCAAGCGCATCACGGTGCAGGCGTGGATCGCGGACAAGTACGCGCGCCGCGGCAAGAACTACATCGTGACCGAAGCCGTCTCGGTCGATGAGGACGGACGACTCCTCGATCGCGTCATCACGCACGAGCTCAAGCAACCGAACGAGGTAGGCAAGAAATGGCAATGACGCGCACCTTCAAGGTCGGCGACGAGATACCGTCGCTCACGAAGACGATGACGCAGGAAGCGATCAATCTCTTCGAGAAAAGCGGCGGCGCAACAGGCCCGAGCCAGTTCACGGACACGGAGACCGCGCGCCACACGCTCGGTACCCACAGCACCGTTGCGTCCGGCCGCATGTCGCTCACGTTCGCCATCGAGCTTCTGCGGCGATACTTCGGCGCGGACATCTACAACCGCGGAGGCATCGTGGACCTGCGCTTCCTGCGGCCCGTGCGTCCCGGCGACTCCATCACATTCACCGGTAAGGTCACGGGCATCACCAAGGAAGCGAATGGCCAACGCGTCAGTGTGGAAGTGAGTGC
>DASRIK010000299.1:0-16349 GCA_035650035.1 Burkholderiales bacterium
AAAACGCGAAGAAGTGCACGACCCACGGGTCGACGCCCACCTTGATCATGGGTGGTACGATCACGAGCGCGGTAATGATGTAGGTAGGCGCGGGCGGCAACCCTGTTCCGAGCAGGGCGCCGAAGAAGAAGGCGATAAGCGCCATTGCCACGAGATTCACGCCGGCGGCTTCGATCAGCAGTGCGCCGACTTTGGTCGGTACGCCTGTGATCACGAAAGCGCCTGTCATGATGGACAGCGTAGCGAGCAGCAGCGTCAGGTCCGAGGTCATGCTTGCGAAATTGTCGACGAGCCGTCCGAGCGGCGCCACGAGCGTGCGCCAGGACAGATGACCGCGCACCGCTGCGACCACATGAATGGCGACGAGCAGGCCCATGACCGCGAGAAAGATGTACAGCGCCGCGAACATGGGCGCGAGATTGATCGTCGCCATGAGTGTGATCAAACCGCCGACTACGAAAACGAAGGCGCCGATGTTCGCCCAGTCCGTCCAGTGCATGGTCTGCGCGACCGCCAGATCGAGGCGGGCGCGGTACCGCGTGGACAGGAGGTACACCGAAACGCTTACCGCGGCGTAATACACGATCGCCGGCGCGTATCCGCGAGCCACGACGTCGAAGTAGCTGCGCCCCATGAATTCCGCCATGAGGAACGCGGCGATGCCCATGACCGGCGGCATGAGCTGTCCGCCAAGCGAGGATGCCGTCTCGATCGCAGCCGCGCTCACGCGCGGCATGCCGGCACCGATCATTGCAGGGATCGTCGCGGATCCGACGGTGATGGCATTTGCCGCGCCGCTGCCGCTCACCGTGCCCACTGCCATGGAGCCGATCACAGCCGATTGGGGTAGCGCGTGAGGAGAGCGTACGGCGATCAGCTTGGATGCTTTCAGAATCGATTCCACGCATCCGAACGCGCGCAGCGCGCTCAGTACGAGTATGAAGGAACCGATGAGCGTCAGCGCGAGCTGCGGCAGATTGGAGAAGACGCCGGTGCTCATTTCCACGCTCATCGCGGTTGCCACGCGCTCCCACGAAAGACCCGGATGGAAGAACATGCCCGGCACGAACCGTCCGTATACCGCGTACGAGATCAGCAGGATATTCAGGACGAATAGCGCCACGTGCCGCATGCGCGAGTACTCCATGACGAGCGCCACCATGATGACGCCCATCGTGATGTCGCTCGCGCTCCACACCCCTGCGCGGACCGTGCCGATGTCGAAGTGCTCCGTATGCATGTACACGGCGACCGCGATCGAGAGCGCGATGTATATCCCTGCCAGCGCGTAATTGGCGGCAGGAGAGAGCTTCGGATACAGCTCGTTATTGCGCAGCGCTTCGAGGACGAAAAGGATGTACGTGACGGGTACGAGGGTGACGGCGAGCAGAACGGGTCCGCCTTCGCTCGTCCAGTAATAGCCGAAAAGATAAACGAAGAAAAAAACGGCAGTGGTGTAGTACAGCCACTCGACCACCCGCGGCCGTCGGCCGGGCATTGTGGTGCTGGTCATGTCGGAACACGCTCCCCTCGAGCGAGGCTCGCGCGATGAAAACGGAGCCTCGCCGTGTCTACCGGCTTATTTCTTGGCTATTCTCGCGTCCCACTTCGCGTCCCAGACGCCTTTTTCCCGCATGTACCTCGCCAGGCCGGCATGGATCGGCACGAAGTTGACCGAAGACATGACGCCCTCGCGCTGCATGGCCGGCATGTTCTTCGCGAGCTGCGCATACGCAGGATCCGCTTGCGCGAGATGCGCAAGGTTCTTCTCGATGACCGTCAGCATCCTGTAGACATCGTCTTCGGAAAATTCGAGCCCGACGTGGAAGCCATAGTAGAACGGCAGCACGACCACCCGGTCAGCGTGCACGTCCCTCTTGAACACGTCAGGCTTCACTTCGGCTACGGCAAAGCCGGCTTTCTTGAGCGCGGCGATTTCCTCGGCGCTCGGATTGAGCGCGGCCCAGTCGGCTGAAAGCGATGCTTCGGTGATCCACGGTGCCGTCGTCGAAAGACTGTTGGTATAGATGATGAATCCGTCGATGCTGCCCGACTGCAGCAGTGACCCCACGGCAGCGATGTCGACCTGCCGGTATTGGTGCTTGATGCCGAGCGCGGCGTAGGCCCGCTCGAGGTGCGCGCGAACGTCCCAGGGCAGCGGACCCGTGAAAATCGCCTTGCCCGAGAGGTCCGCCCAGCGTTTGAACTTGTCTTTCTGCTTCGCGTTGATCGCGGTGCCCACATCCGTCGTGAACGCCCAGAACGACTGGATGGGCAGGCGTTTCATGCTGGCCTTGAAGCCTTTGAAACGGTTCGTATCGTTGGCGAGCTCGTAAAACGCGATATCGGAGCCGTAATAACCTTCGAACTGCCCCGTGGCATACCCTTTGACGGAGATGATTGCCCCGGGCGTGGGCTGCACCGTCACGCGATAGTTCTTCATCTCGCGATTGAGCAGATCGGCGAGCACTACAAGTGCTTTGTGTCCGGAAGAACCGACCGCGGAAGTGCCCCACGGGATGTCTTTCACTTGTGACCCGGCCGGGGCGGTCCAGGCCATCAGGATGACTGCGAGCAGAGCGAGCGTACGACGCATGGCGATCCTCCTCACTGTCACTGGGCGGGTTCGATTGACCCGCCTTCAGGCGTCACGATTGTATGCCGCTCTCCGGTCCGATTGGTAGATCGACGCCGATGCCGCGATTGCGGGCAATTTCCACGAGGTGATGGGCGACGTACAGGTCCTGGATGCCCATGCCGTGCGATTCATACAGGGTGATCTGCCCGTCGGAGGTGCGGCGCGGTGCCCGCCCTACGATCACTTCGCCGATTTCGGTCAGAGCGTCCCAATCCAGAAGACCGCTCTCCGCGAGCGGCAGGAGATCGCCCGACTCGTTGCGTGCAGTATTGCGGGAATCCACAGTGATGTAGCCGGCGCGCTTCACTGCAGCCACATCGAGCTCGCGGCGTATGAGTGAGTTCGACCCCGCGGCGTTGACGTGCTGTCCGGGTTCCATCCATTCGCCCAGCAGCACGGGATTCGCTGCTTTGGTGATGACATTGATGACGTGCGCGCCACGGACGGCTTCCGCCCCGGTCTCGACCGGTTTCATTTCGACTTTCAGCCGCGTCGAAAGCGCATCGCAGAATTTGCGGGCGGTCTCGGGTCTTCGACTCCATACACGTACTTCACGGATATTGCGGACTTCGCATACCGCTTCGAGCTGCCCGACGGCCTGTTTGCCCGCGCCGATCATCGCGACGATCGAAGCGTCTTCGCGCGCGAGATAGCGCGTCGCGACGCCGCTGGCTGCGCCGGTGCGCACCATGCCCAGCTGGCTCGCTTCCAGGATCGCGTCGAGCGGCCCCTTCGCCATGTCGTAGAGATGCACGTGAAAGCGCGTGCCGGTCGGGCTCGAGTAATACGCCTTGTAGCCGATGCGGTTCAAGTCGCGAGCCGAGGCCTGCAGCACGTGCAGCGTGCCGTCCGGCACGCGGGTGCGCACGCGCGGCACGTCGGTCGCACGGCCCTCCGCGCGGGCTTTCATCGCTTCTTCTACAAGGCGCACGGCGTCGCTCGTCGTGAGCAGTTGCGTGACGTCGTCTTCAGTGAGATATCGAACCATTTTGCGCACACCACCAGTAAATCGTATTTACCGCGGGGGACGCGGAGAACGCAAAGGAAGAAATTTTTTGTATATCCCTCCGCGTCCTTCGTGTCCTTTGCGGTTTATTTATTTCTGTTCTTCAACGCCTCGGCGCGAATCGCGGAGAGCGTTGTGCGCGGGCTGATCGCGTCCGGGTCGATACGCACTTCGATCAACGCCGACGTTTTCGCCTGTTGCGCGCGCTCGAAGGCGCTTGCGAACTCCGCGGTTGCTTCGACGGTCTCGCCGTGGAAACCGTACGCACGCGCGAGCGCGGCGAAATCCGGGTTCTTGAGCTGCGTCCCGCTCACGCGGCCCGGAAACTCGCGCTCCTGATGCATGCGTATCGTCCCGTACATGCCGTTGTTGACGACGACGAACGTCACCTTCGCGTCGTACTGCGCAGCGGTCGCGAGCTCCTGCCCTGTCATGAGGAAATCACCGTCGCCGGAAAATGCAATCACGGTTCGTTGCGGGTGCACGATTTTCGCGGCGACTGCGGAGGGAACGCCGTAGCCCATGGCCCCGCTGGTCGGGGCGAGCTGCGTACGAAAGCCCCCGTAGTGATAGAAGCGGTGCGCCCACAGCGAGAAATTGCCCGCGCCGTTCGTGACGATCGCGTCGCGCGGCAGACGCTCGCGCAGAAACTTCATGATCTCACTCATGTTCACCCCGCCGGGCACCTTTACTGGCTGCTGCCACGCTTCGAGATCGGCGCGCGCCCCGCCGGTCCATTCCGCCCATCTTTCGTTCACAGGCTCGAGCGCCCGCGCGGCCGAAGCGAACTCCGGCATTCCGGAATTGATGAGCAGGTCGCCCTGATAGACGCGGCCGAGCTCTTCCGCTCCGGGATGCACGTGCACGAATTTCATCTTCGGCCGCGGCACGTCGAAAAGCGTGTAATTGACCGTCGTCCACTCACCGAGGCGCGCGCCGACCACGAGCAGCAGGTCGCACTGCTTGAACCGTTCGGCGAGCTTCGGATTCAGTCCCACGGCCACGTCGCCGACATAGTGCGGATCGGCGTTGTCGATAAGATCCTGACAGCGGTAGGAGCACCCGACCGGCAGGTTATATGCGGTCACGAACGCCTTGAAATCCTCGCACGCCTCATGGCTCCAGCCGCCGCCACCGACGATGACCATCGGGCGCTGCGCGTCCGCCAGCATCCCACGCAGCTTGCGCATGTCGCCTGGACCGGGATGCGCGGCGATACGCTGGTAACGCGCGGTGTCCTGTACCGTCGCCATCTCGGTCTGCATGTCCTCCGGCAATGCGAGCACGACCGGACCCGGTCGCCCTGACACAGCGGTATGAAACGCGTGCGAGATGTATTCGGGCACACGATCGGCGCGATCGATTTGCGCAACCCATTTCGCCATTTGACCGAACATGCGGCGATAGTCGATCTCCTGGAACGCTTCGCGCTCGACGACATCGTTCCCCACCTGCCCGATGAAGAGAATGACCGGCGTCGAATCCTGATGCGACGTGTGGATACCGAGCGAAGCGTTCGTGGCGCCAGGTCCGCGCGTAACGAAACAGATGCCGGGACGCCCGGTGAGCTTCCCGTACGCGTCAGCCATGTTGGCGGCGCCGCCTTCCTGCCGGCAGATGACGAACTTGATCTCGTCCTGTACGTCGTGCAGCGCATCGAGCACGGCGAGATACGACTCGCCCGGCACGCCGAATGCGGTGTCGACGCCGTGTATGCGCAGCGCGTCGACGAGGATCTTCGCGCCCGAGCGGGCGAGTGTCGTGTCGGTAGGATTCATCGAGTTCTCCAGGCGGCTGTAGCGGCGGGGGTCGGCACGAGAGCGTACCACAACGTCCTTCCGCGGCGCTGACGTGGACATAAAGCCCAATGCCCCTTGAGCAGCCACCGCATGCGAGTCGGATTCGCGTCGAAATCGACTACGAGCGTGATGAGCTGCAGGAACCATTTCGTCAAGAAGCCGACGAAGCCGGCGCAATCCTGCCGCAAACCCACACGCTCGATAAAATCCGAGAACCCTGACTGACAGGCAAGGTCATTGATTTGATGTTGCGGAGCAAATGGTGGGCAACCTGGAAACTCTTCAAGGTAAAGAGATGAACGCCAATGCGAGTGCAGGAAGCTCGCGGGTGGGAACGCTGTCGCGCCGCGCCACGGCATGGGTGCTCGCCATATTGGCGGCGACATTGGCTGCCTGCGCCACTGAAGAAATCTCGCGCGTGCCCGAATCCCGCGCGCTCAGCCCCGCCGAAGCACGGGCGCTCGTCGCGCAACATCTCCCGGCCAACATTTCCGAACGCAATGGCTGGGCGACGGATATCTATGCAGCGTTCAGCGCAATGCAGATACCCGTCACGCCGGAGAACGTGTGCGCGGTCGTGGCGGTGACGGAGCAGGAGTCGAGCTTCCGCGCCGACCCCGTGGTGCCGGGCTTGTCCGCCATAGCCTGGAAAGAAATCGACAGACAGGCCGACCGCGCCAGCATACCGGCGCTCGCGGTGCGGGCTGCGTTATTGTTGCCTTCGCCCAGCGGCAAGAGCTACAGCGAGCGGCTGGATACCGTCAGGACGGAAAAGCAGCTGAGCGAGATCTTCGAGGATTTCATCGGAATGGTGCCGCTCGGCAGAACGTTTTTCGCGAACCACAACCCGGTGCGCACAGGCGGTCCCATGCAGGTGAGCATCGCGTTCGCCGAGTCGCATGCGGCGGCGAAGACCTACCCGTATCCCGTGAATGGATCGATTCGCCATGAAGTATTCACGCGGCGCGGAGGCATGTACTTCGGCATTGCACACCTGCTCGATTACCCCGTGTCCTACGACAATCACATTTACAGGTTCGGCGACTTCAACGCGGGACATTATGCGGGCCGCAACGCGGGGTTTCAGCGCGCGGTGACGATCGCATCAGGCATACCGCTCGCGCTTGACGGCGATTTGCTGCGATACGAAAGAGGTCAGCCGGCCGCGGAACCCGGCGAAACCGAAACCGCGCTCCGGGTGCTCGCCAAGCGCGTGGATATGACGCACGCGCAGATCCGCCGCGACCTGGAGCTTGGCAGGACGTTCGAATTCGAGAAGACGAGGCTTTATGCTCGTGTGTTCGCGCTCGCCGACAAACTGAACGGCAAGCCGCTCCCGCGAGCTGCGCTGCCGCAGATACTGCTGAAAAGTCCCAAGATCACGCGGAAGCTGACGACCGAATGGTTCGCCAATCGCGTCGCAACACGGTATCGAAGCTGCCTGCGGCGCGGAGCCGATGCGACAGCTATGAGCTGAGCGTCGGCACGATCTTCCGGATCTGCTCGGGGCTTTGAACGCCGGCGAGTGGCGTGCCCGGGATCAAGTGCCTGCCCATCGCGAGCGGGCCCACCAGCACGGGCTCGAAGCCCACATCACGAATGAGTCGCGATGCGGTCGCGACCGCATTTGCATCGTCACTGGCGATCGGCATTCCGGGGCGCGGCCCCTGCCCCTGTGCGATTTCAGGCAGCCTTGCGGCCCCCACGGCATTGAACGCGCGGACGATGCGCGCGCCGGGCAGCAATTCCGCCGAAGCGAGTCCCGCGCCTTTGTCGCGCGCCCAGGTCGCGATCTCGCCGTCGCGCGCAACGATCGGATTCGAGGCGTCGATCAGGATCTTGCCCTTGAGCAGGTCGGCGAGGTCCTTGCCGACTTGCGGCACGGCCCGATAAGGCACAGCGAGCAGCAGGACATCGCCGAATGCCGCCGCCTCGCGACTCGTTCCGGCCCGCGCATTCGGTCCGACGCTCGCGGCAAGCTTCCTGTCGTGCTCCAGATCGAGCGACGAAAACATCACCTCGTGGCCTGCTTTTGCCCAGAGGCCGCCCAGCGTGGAACCGATTCTGCCGGAGCCTATCGTGCCGATTTTCAGCTTGCCGGCGCTCTCGCTCGCTGCGAGTGCCGCGAAAGGAACAGCGCCCAAGCCGTAAGCTGCAGCGGCGGCCTGAAGAAGACGGCGGCGGTTTTGTCTGTACAACTCGTTCATGCTCATCGGAAACCTCCGGCCTCGAGATAACGGTGGCTGAAAACGCTGTACGTTAGTCATCGCGCTGTGAATGCGCAAGTTCAGACCCGCGCGGCCGGTGCGCATTACAATGCCGGCAATGGCTGGAGCGACCACGATGAAAGTGACGCGGCTTACTCCGCACATCGGGGCGGAGGTGACGGACATCGACCTGCGCAGACCTGTCGACGCGGAGGCGCGCCGCGAGTTGAATGCCGCTGTCGTGGAGAATGTGGCGCTCGTCGTCCGCGATCAGGATTTCACGCCCGAGCAGTACCTCGCGGCGGTTGCTCTGTTCGGCGAGCCCATGGAGCAGCATTTCACGCAATATGCGCTACCCGGTTGTCCGCTCGTGCACGAGGTGTCGAACAGGCACACGGACAAATCCGGCAAGCGCGTAAAGCACGGCGCGGGATGGCACACGGACCATACGAATCACGTGAGGCCGCCGAAGTACACCAGTCTTTACGCCGTTGCGCTGCCGTCTTCCGGCGGTGACACGGCCGTCGTGAACATGCGTGCGGGTTACGAAGCATTGCCGGATTCCATGAAGCACCGGATTCGGGGGCTGAAGACAGTGAACGTCTTCCAGGGCAGCGCGTCCGCCCGCTATTCGGGCCAGTCGGCCGATGCGCAGGTTGAGCGCAAGCCGGAGCCGGTGCTGCAGCCGTTGGTGCGAACCAACCCCGAAAACGGTACCGAGGCGCTCTATTTCCATCCGGTGAAGACCGAGAACATCGTCGGGATGGAAGCGGGTGAATCGCAGGCACTGCTCGCGGATCTGCTCGAGCGCGCCATCCGTCCCGAGTTCATTTACCGCCATAAATGGCGCAGAGGCGATATGCTGATCTGGGACAACCGGGCTGCGATGCACCGCGCGTATTTCGATTACGATCCGGAAGAGTACCGGCTGCTATACCGCGTGCTCGTTCGCGGTGAGCTGCCGTTCTAAGGACAACGTCTCATGGATACCATTGCCGAAAAATCCGCCACCGATACGATCCGTGCGAGCTTCAACTACGTCGTGCCGACGGGCAGGCCCGCAGTGCGTTACATCGATTGGCCGGAAATGGAGCAGAACGCCGTGCCGCCGGAGTACGAGGCGCGGGAGATGGTCGTGCGCAACGGGCGGCCGCTTCGCCACACGTTCGATCTCGACACGCACGGCTTCGCGTTCGTCGATCATCGCACGAACGTCCGCGACTTTACCGACGAAGCCGAGCGCACGCGGATCTACGACCCGGAGGTGCAGGCGCTCGTGAAGAAGCATTCCGGTGCTTCGAACGTCGTGGTGTTCGACCACACGATCCGGATCACGGACGACGAATCGAAGCGCGTTTCAGGCGCGCGTCCGACCGTCAAAGGCGTGCATAACGACTACACGGAAGACTCGGCGCCTCGGCGGCTGCGCGAGATCGTCGGCGATGAGGAAGCCGAGCGACGCCTGAAGAAGCGCTGGGCGATCATCCAGGTGTGGCGCCCGATACGTGGCACCGTGCTGATCGATCCGCTCGGCATTTGCGATGGCCGCAGCATCCCGCAGAAGGGTTTCATACGCGTCGAGCGGCGGTACAAGTATCGAACGGGCGAGGTCTACCATATCGCGCACGACCCGGGTCACCTGTGGTACTACTTTCCGCGAATGACGCGCGACGAGGCGCTGATGTTCAAGGTGTTCGATTCGGATGCGACTAAGCCGTCACGTTTCACCGCTCACAGCGCGTTCGACGATCCCGGTACGCCGGGGGATGCCCCGCCGCGCGAGAGCATCGAGACGAGGACGTTCGCATTCTTCGATTGATGCCCCGCGATCTCCTCCCGCGCCACTTCGCCGATCACGATGATCGCCGGGCTCGAGATCTCCCCGATCACGATGTCTTGCGCGAGCCGCTCGAGACGCGTGCGAAGCTGTCGCTCGCGTGCCAATGTCGCGTTCTCGACCACGACTACGGGAGTCGATGCGCCAAGCCCAGCCGCGAGCAGCGCTGACTGGACTGCCGCGGCGCGCGCGACGCCCATATAGACGACTAGTGTCATCCGCGTTCTGACGAGCGCGGCCCAATCCGGTTCGTTTTCTCCTGCGGCATGGGCCGTCACGAACACGACGCCCGGCGTCACGTCGCGATGAGTGAGAGGCACACCCGCGGCCGTTGCGGCGGCGAGCCCCGACGTGATCCCGTTCACGGTCTCGCACGCGACACCCGCACGCGCGAGCGCGTCGGCTTCCTCGCCGCCGCGGCCGAACATGAACGGGTCTCCGCCTTTGAGACGGACGACGGTGTGACCGCATCTTGCTTCGGCAATCATCAATCGCTCGATGAAAGCCTGCGGCGTCGACTTGCAGCCGCCCCGCTTTCCAACCTTCACGACGCGGGCGCCTTCGCGCACGTGCACGAGGATCGCGCGGTTCACGAGATCGTCCACGAGCAGGACATCGGCCATGCCGAGCACGCGCACGGCTTTCAGCGTGAGCAACTCGGGATCGCCGGGCCCGGCGCCCACGAGCCACACTTTGCCCGTGCGATGTTGAGTGTTTGATGTTGAGGGTTTAATGGTGGCCGCCGTTCAGTCAACGTTCGTCACTTGGCATTCACCATTGCTGCTACTGCGCGCTTGCAGCACTCGATCTCGTGCCGTATGGCCGCGGGAACCGGCGCCTCGCCGGCAAGCACCGTTTCGATCCATCGGGCCGTAGTGGCGGCCTCGCGATCTGCGGGCAGCTCCGGCGTAAGACGCTCCGGCGTCGCTTCTTCCTTCCAGATCTCGGAGCGACCCTGGTGCGCCCACTCGATCGCGGGTTCACGCCTTGGGTGCGCCACCGCCTCGCCTTCGGCGCCGCGCAGCAGCAGTGCCGCCGTATCGTGCATCGTGAAGTATTCGCGCATGCGCACGAGATAGTCAGGGTGCGTCACGCTGACGATACGTACTGCCGGGCCGGCGAACGGTTGCAGCATTTTCGCAAGTGTGTGGGCGGAATTACGCACGCCGAGCACGGCCCGAAGCGCCAGCATCCCGGCAATCTCCGGTGCCAGCACTTCGATCGGCATGAAGGCAAAGCGACGGGTCGCTAACCGGGCAAGCGCCTCGTTCGCGGACATCGACGGTTCTACACCCATCGCATCCAGAACTTCGCGCGTGGTCACGCGCCCCGGATCGCGTGTCACGCCGTGTATGAAAACCGGAATGCCTTCGCGCGCAAGAAGAAGCGCAAGAAGCGGCACGAGATTCGGAAGCTGGCGCGCGCCGTTGTACGAGGGAATGACGACCGGGATCGAACCGCCGTCGAGCACCGGCAAATGGTTGTAGCTCGCTTCGCATGCCGCCGCGAATCCGGCGAGCTCGTCCAGCGATTCACCTTTTACGCGAAGCGCGATAAGTATGGCGCCGAGCTGCAGCTCGGCGACGACGCCGCCGAGCATCGCCGTAAAGAGTGAGCGTGCGTCCTCGCGCGAGAGATCGCCTGCCGCATTCTTGCCGCGGCCGATTTCCCTGATGTAGCGCGCAACGGTGGCTTCGTCCATGAGTCGGAAATGATCGCACGCACCCATCGGTTGCGCTATGCCGCAGCTTTCGCCGACGCAACGAGACGTTTCAGCTCCGGAAGGCACGAGCCGCATTGCGTCCCGCACCTCAGCGCTTGCTGGAGCGACTGCAGCGTATCGGATCCGGTCCGCGTGTTTGCCAGAAACGCGGAGATTTCGCGCTCTGTCACGTTCCAGCAGCTGCATACCGCTCTGCTACCGGCGGCGGCAGGCGAGCTATACGAGGCGGGTGCAAGTAGCGCGCGGAGGTTTGCCACGGCCTCGCCCGTTTCGAAAAGCTCCCTCAGACCCGGTTCCGCGGCGAGCTCACCGGCAAGACGCACAGCTTCGATTCGCCCGTTCTGGACGCGGATGCGGCGCCCGACGCCGCGGCGTCCATCGTCGTAGGTGAGGGCGCGCAAATCGTCGAGGCCGAATGTCGCGTCGAGCCGCGCGAGGGTGGACGCGCTCACGGGCGCTGATGCCGCGCCCCTGAAGAGCACACCGTCGCGGTCGCGGCCGGTCAAAGTGCATGTGGCAAACGCGAAGCAGGCCATGAGCTCGCGCGCCGCCTCGATCAACTTCAGTGCGTCACCGTCGTCGGGGTAGCCGAACGCCACAACGCGCCATGGCAGCTCAGCCTTCGTGATGCGCACAGCGCAATGCTTGAGTTCGGGCTGGCGCGACACGGGATCGCATGTGGGCAATGTCACGGCATTGATTCCGTGCGCACCGGCTCCGCCGAGATGTGTGCTGCCCCAGTGCATTGGAAGGAAGACCTGACCGGGCGGCACGTCATCGGTCGCATCGACCGGCAACGTTACCGCGCCGCGCGCCGATGCCACGCGCACCAGATCGCCTTCGGACAATCCGCGGCGGGCGATATCTGCGCGATTCATCGCGATGCGAGGCTCGGGGGTGTGGCCGAACAGCCGCGCGGCGCGGCCCGTGCGGCTCATGCCGTGCCACTGGTCACGCAGTCGTCCGGTAATCAGGCGGAACGGATAACGCGCGCTCGCTTCTTCCGCAACGCCACGATAGGACGTATTCGCGAACGCAGCGCGGCCGCTCGGCGTCGGAAAAATGCCGTCGGTGTAAAGGCGCTTCGTCCCGCTTTGCGCATCGCGCGGAAAAGGCCACTGCTGCGGTCCTTGCGTGTCGAGTATCTGATACGAGAGGCCACTCACGTCGAGGTCGCGACGCCGGGTCATCTCCCGATACTCGTTGAACAGCGTTTCGGCTTCGCCGTATGGAAACAGTGTCGCGATACCGGGGCGGAGCCTCGACTCGAGCTTGCGGCCGAATGCGCTGACAATGGCCCAGTCGGGCCATGCTTCTCCCGGCGCGCGCACCGCCGCCCGTACGCGCGATATACAGCGCTCCGAGTTCGTGACGGTGCCTTCCTTTTCACCCCAGGTGCGGGCGGGCAGCAGCACGTCCGCGTATTGCGCCGTCTCGGTCGTGGCGAAGGCTTCCTGAAGCACGACGAGCTCGGCACGCGAGAGCGCTTCGCGCACGAGCGTCTGGTCTGGCAGCGACTGCGCGGGATTCGTGCACGCGATCCAGATGAGCTTCACCTCTCCGCGGCGCACGGCTTCGAACATTTCGACGGCGGTTTTGCCAGGACACGCGGGCAGGCTCGGCACGCCCCAAAGTCGTGCCACCTCTTCGCGATGCTGCGGGTTGGCAGGATCGCGGTGGCCCGGCAGGAGATTCGCCATCGTGCCTGTTTCGCGACCGCCCATCGCATTTGGCTGCCCCGTCAGGCTGAACGGGCCCGCACCGGGTTTGCCGATCTGGCCTGTGGCGAGGTGGAGGTTGATGAGCGCCGCATTCTTGTCGGTCCCGTGCGACGATTGGTTTAGGCCCATGCAGTAGAGCGACAGCGCAGCGCGCGCGTTGCCGAACCACCGTGCAGCCGTGGCGATCTGCTCCACGGAAATGCCGCACAAAGCCGCAACTGCCTGTGGGGTGTACTCGCGCACCGTCGTTTTAAGTGCATCGAACCCCTGCGTATGCGCTGAAATGAATGTGCGGTCGGTCGCGCCTTCCCACACGAGGAGGTGAAGGATGCCATTGAAGAGCGCGACATCGGTACCGGGTTGGATCGCGAGGTGCAAATCTGCGGATTCGGCAGTTGCCGTGCGGCGCGGGTCGACGACGATCAACTTGAGCTCGGGGTTGCGTGCCTTTGCATCCTCGATGCGGCGGAAGACGACGGGGTGCGCCCAGGCGGTATTCGATCCGGCCACGAGAATGCAGTCCGCATGCTCGATGTCCTCGTAACACGCCGGTGGCGCATCGGCGCCGAGCGTTGCTTTGTAACCCGCAACGGCGCTGGACATGCACAGCCGCGAGTTCGAATCGATGTTGTTGGTGCCGACCAGCGCGCGCGCGAGCTTGTTGAATGCGAAATAGTCTTCCGTGAGCAGCTGCCCCGAGACGTAGAAGCCTACCGCGTCGGGACCGTGCTGCTCGATCGTGTCTGCGAACCGGTCGGCGACGTATTCGAGCGCGTGACACCACTCGACGCGTGTGCGCGGCCGGGAGCGCGAGCACCGCACTTCGGGATAAAGCGCGCGGCCCGTAAGCCCACCAGTCAGGTGAAGCGCCTGTCCTTTTGAGCAGAGTCGCCCGCGGTTCGCCGGATGCTCCGGATCACCTCGCACGGCCGTGATCCGTTCGCCGTCGGTGTCGATCAGGACGCCGCAGCCGACGCCGCAGTACGGACATGTCGATCTAACCGCCATGCAGATCCACGTAGACGTTGCCGTCCACAATTTTGACTGCGAAGCTCTGCACCTGACCTTTGTCAGGCGCCACGGCGCAGCCGGTGTCGAGCTCCACGCAGGTGTTGTGCAGTGGACACGCGACGCGCTCGCCGAAAACGATGCCCTGCGAAAGCGGGCCTCCGCGATGTGGGCAGCGGTCCGCCAACGCGAAGAACTTGTCGTCGGCGGTTCGGAACACCGCCACGTTGGCTGCGCCGTCGCGCCGGAGGACACGCGCGCCCAGCCGCGGAACGTCTTCAACGTCACAGATGCGGACCCAACCCACGCTGGTGGACGGCTGCTTTCCGGCATCCGATTCCGCGTGATGCGCGGGCGCCGGAGGCATGTCTTTCTGCTGAAGCGATAGAGGGGTCGTGAGGATGTCGCTCGTTCGCATCAGGCCGTTTCCTTGGCGGGTTCGAGGGACTGGAATTCGCCGTGCGCCGCGCCTTTCGCCCGCTCCGCCCATGGATCCGGTTCGCCTTCGAGCGCGAAGAGCAGCCGCTCGTGCAGCGCTTTGCGTCCCGCATCGTCCTCGAGCACGCGTTTCTTCACGTAATCGAGCCCGACGCGATTCACGAAATGGACCGTCCGCTCCAGATACCAGCCTTCCTCACGATAGAGCTGAAGGAATGCGCCGGAATATTCGAGCACTTCCTCCTGCGTCTTCACTTTCACGAAGAACTGAGCGACTTCGGTCTTGATGCCGCCGTTTCCTGCGACGTAGATCTCCCAGCCGGAGTCGACACCGATCACGCCGACATCCTTGATGCCCGACTCGGCACAGTTCCGCGGACATCCCGACACGGCGAGCTTCACCTTGTGCGGCGCGTACATGCGCCACAGCGCGCGTTCGAGCTCCTGGCCCATGCGGGTCGAATCCTGCACGCCGAAACGGCACCACTCGGAGCCGACGCACGTTTTCACCGTCCGCAGCGCTTTCGCATACGCATGCCCGGAAGGCATGTCCAGGTCGCGCCACACAGCCGGCAGATCTTCCTTTTTTACGCCAAGGAGATCGATGCGCTGGCCCCCCGTAACTTTGATGGTCGGAATGCTGTACTTCTCCGCGACGTCCGCGATGCGTCGCAGTTCCGCTGCGTTCGTGATCCCGCCCCAGATGCGCGGAACGACGGAGAACGTCCCGTCTTTCTGAATGTTCGCGTGCGCGCGCTCGTTGATGAAGCGCGATTGCGGATCGTCTTTCGCTTCGTGCGGCCAGGTGGAAATGAGGTAGTAGTTGAGCGCTGGACGGCACGTCGCGCACCCGTTCGGTGTTCTCCACCCGAGGAGCTTCATTGCCGCGAGCGTAGTCAGAGGCTTCAGCGCTCGAATCTCCTGGCGCACCTCGGAGTGCGTGCGATCGGTACAGCCGCAAAGCGGTTTTTGCTTCGGCGTCGCGGAGTAATCCGCACCCGCAACCGTCATCAGGATCTGCTCGACGAGACCGGTACACGAGCCGCACGAGCTCGACGCCTTGGTGTGTTTCCGCACGTCGTCGAGCGTATAGAGCTTCTGCTCGCGTATCGCTTTCACGATCGTGCCTTTGCACACGCCGTTGCAGCCGCAGACTTCCATGTCGTCGGCCATGGCGGCAGCGCGGTTCTGCCCCAGATGGCCGGTGTCGCCGAGATTTGCTTCTCCGAACATGAGCCGGTCACGGACCTCGGCAACGTTGCGGCCTTCGCGCAGCAGCCGGAAGTAGTACGAACCGTCGACCGTGTCGCCGTAAAGGACGGTGCCGACCAGCTTGTCATCCTTGAGTACGAGCTTCTTGTACACGCCGGCTACGGGGTCGGAGAGCGTGATGTGCTCCGTACCTTCTCCACCGATAAAGTCACCCGCCGAGAAGAGGTCGATGCCGGTCACCTTGAGCTTGGTCGAGGTGACGGAGCCCTGATAGCGCCCGATCCCGAACGCCGCGAGGTGTGTCGCGCACACTTTCGCCATCTCGAAAAGCGGCGCGACCAGGCCGTACGCGATGCCGCGGTGGCTCACGCACTCGCCCACCGCGTAGATTCGGGGATCGTACGTCTGCATCGTGTCGCTTACGACCACGCCCCGGTTGCAATGGAGGCCCGCGTTCCGGGCGAGTTCGAAATTGGGTCTCACGCCCACGGCCATGACCACGAGATCCGCCGGGATCGTCTCGCCATCCTTGAACCGCACTGCGGCAACGCGGCCGGATTCTCCGGATACGACTTCCGCCGTTTCCGTCGGCAGCTTGAACTTGAGGCCACGAGCCTCGAGAGAAGCCTGCAGCAGCTTCGCGGCGGTCCGGTCGAGCTGGCGCTCCATCAGGGTGTCGAGAAGGTGCACGATCGTCACCTCCATGCCGCGCACGCGGAGTCCATTTGCAGCCTCGAGACCGAGGAGGCCTCCGCCGATG
>DASRIK010000300.1:0-11806 GCA_035650035.1 Burkholderiales bacterium
TCGCGGGCACCTGCAGGTCGGCGACACCGGTCGCTTTCAGATCGAAGCCTTGCGGGGTGCGTCCCGCCAGTATCGCGAGTGCCGCGAGCGTCTGGCGTTCCTGCTGCTCGAGCGGCATGAGCGCTGCGCGCTGCGACAGTACCGCCGCCTGCTGACGCGACACATCCAGCGCAGAAGCCGCGCCGTTTCGCGCTCTCGCGGAGACGAGCTCGAGCACGCGTTCGGCGACGGCCAGGTTTTCCCGCGCGACGGCAAGCCGGCTCCGAAGCGACAAGACATCGAAGTAACCCGTTGCAACGCCGGCGATCAACGTGAGGCGCGCGGTATCGCGGTCGTACACGCTTGCGGCGAGCGAGGATTGCGCGGAGCGCACGCCCGAACGATTGCGGCCCCAGAGATCGACCTCGTAACTCACGGCGAGCGTTGCGCTGCTCGCTTCGGTGCGCGTCGAGCCCCTCGAATCGCTCGTCAGGCGCGTCGAGCTGCCGAAGCCCAGATCGATGGTCGGAAAGAGCGACGCACCTGCGATGCGCACCTGCGCTTCGGCCTGCCGCACGCGCTCCATCGCAATGGCGAGATCGGGGCTGCCGGCGAGCGCCTGTGCGACCAGGCCCTGGAGCTCGGCCGACCCGAAGCTGTGCCACCAGTCTGCGGAAACGCCGACGGCACCGCTCGCTGCCGGTTCGTTCCATCCGGCCGGCGCACTGACGTTGGGCTTCAGCATCGGGCTCGTCGTCCCGCAACCGGTGAGCGCGAGCGCGACGGCAATGCATATCGATCTCAGTTTCATCGAACCTCCCTACTCCGAGGCCAGCGCGACCACCGGGTCGAGACCCGCGGCTTTGCGCGCCGGCATGTAACCAAAAACGAGTCCGGTGGCGAATGCGCACCCGAAGGCGAGCGCCACCGGAAACAAGGAGAACTGCACGGGCGTGCCGAGCGCACCGATCAGCGCGGCTGCACCGAGCCCGCCCACGACGCCGATCAACCCGCCCAGAGCTGACACGGCCAGCGCTTCCGTGAGGAATTGCTGAAGGATGTCGCGCATCCGTGCGCCGGTCGCCATGCGAACGCCGATCTCGCGCGTGCGCTCGGTCACGTTGACGAGCATGATGTTCATGACGCCGATGCCCCCGACGAGAAGCGAAATCGCAGCGATCGAGCCGAGGAGGATCGTCAGCGTGTTCTGGGTCTCGGTCGCGGTCTCGAGCAGCGAAGCCATGTTGCGGATCTGAAAGTCGGCTGCGCGGTGGCGCGCTTCGAGGAGCTGCGAGACCGCCTGCTGCGTTTCGTCTATGCGCGAGACGTCGTCGACCGCCACGGTGATGTTGCGCAGGAAGCGCTGCCCGAAGAGCCGCAGGCCGCCGGTCGTGTACGGAACGAACACGACGTCGTCCTGATCGGAGCCGTTCGGAGAGGCGCCGCGTTCGGCTGCGATGCCGATCACCTGGAACATCACGTTCTTCAACACGATGTGTTTTCCGATTGCGTCGGTGCCGTCCGGGAAAAGGCTTCGTGCCACGGTCTGGCCCAATACCACGACCGGCGCATAAGCGCGCACGTCCGCTCGCGAAAAGAACATGCCTCGCGTGACAGGCCAGTTACGAGCGAGTGGAAAGTCGGCTGCGGTCGAAGTGACCTGGGTCTGGTAGTCGATGTTGCCGAACCGCGCCGTGGCGCTTCCGCCGAGCTCCGGCACAGCCGCGAGAACGTTCGGAAGACCTGCGATCGCTTCTGCGTCTTCCGGCGTCATGGTCGCAAGGCTGCCGCCCATCGTCCCGCGCGTCGCCGCGAGCGGGCGCACCAGTAGCAGGTTCGTGCCCATGCCGCTGATGCGGTCGATCACGGCCTGTTTCGCACCGTCACCGACCGCGAGCATCGCAATGACAGAACCCACGCCGATGACGATTCCGAGGAGGGTGAGTGCCGTGCGAAAAAGATTCGCGCGCAACGCTCGCGCGGCTGCTTTACCGGCTTCGACGAAACCGCGAAGTCCGAGACCCCGATCGTCGCCGTCCGCATCCCAAGCATCCCCCCGCAACGGGGAAGGTGAGCTTTCCGTCGTGCGCGTCGCCCCCGGATCGCTCACGATCATGCCGTCGCGAATCTCGATGACCCGATGCGCGTGCGCCGCCACTTCCTGCGAGTGCGTAATTACGATGACGGTATGGCCTTTGCGCGAAAGGTCGTCCAGCAGCGCCAACACTTCGACGCCGCTCCTGCTGTCGAGCGCGCCCGTCGGCTCATCGGCGAGGATGATGTGCCCGCCGTTCATCAGCGCGCGTGCAATCGAGACGCGTTGCTGCTGGCCGCCCGAAAGCTGATTGGGCTTATGATCGACCCGGTCGGCGAGACCCAGCGTCGAAAGAAGCGCTTCCGCGCGTTCACGCCGCTCGTCCGAGGTCATGCCCGCATAGATCGCGGGTACCTCCACGTTTTCGGTCGCCGATGCCCCGCCGATGAGGTTGTAGCTCTGGAACACGAAGCCGAACGCTTCCCTCCTCAGCCGCGCGAGCTCATCGCGGCCGAAGCCGGACACATCCTCGCCCAGGAAGCGGTACGTGCCGGTCGTGGGCCGGTCGAGACAGCCGAGGATGTTCATGAGCGTCGATTTGCCCGAGCCCGACTGGCCGACGATCGCGACGAACTCGCCCGAGTGGATCGCGAGATCTATGCCATGCAGCACTTCGACGGCGAGCTCGCCGGTGCGATACGTCTTCGTGACGCCGGACAGCTGTATCAGCGGTGTCGACATATGCGCCTCAAATCCTCGGCTGCATGCGGGGTGCGTCGTTCGCTTTCGCACGCGCAACGGGCGCCGGCTGTGCCTGTCCGCTGACGACCTGTTCGCCGGGCTCGAGCCCGGAGACGATTTGCGCCGAGACTCGGCTCATCACGCCAACGCGGACTTCGCGCGCTTCGACGGAGCCATCGGATTTCACGACGCGCACCATCGCGCGTCCGTTCGCAAACCGAGTCCGTGGATCGACGCCGCTATCAGCGCCACGCGCGCGGGCACCGCCTTTCGCGGCTCCCCCTTGCGCATCCGCGGGAGCTGCCTTCGCTTCGGGCGCCGCTGCGCGACGGCGCTCGCCAGACGCGGAGGCCGATCCGACCGGCCGCAACGCACTGACGGGCACCAACACGGCGTCCTTCGCCTGCGCAACAATGAAGAACACCTGCGCCGTCATCTGCGTCATGAGCGCGTGGTCGGGGTTCGCCACATCAAAAAGCGCGTTGTAGAGCACGACGTTATTCAAGACTTCGGGCGTGGGGTTGATCTGGCGGAGCTTTGCGTACCAACGCTTGCTTTCGCTGCCGAGCGTCGTGAAATACACGTCCTGGCCGACGCGCAGCTTGGAAACGTCCGCTTCCGAAACCTGCGACTGCACCGTCATGGTGGAAAGATCGGCGATCCGCACGACGACCGGCGCCTGCTGGTTGGCGTTGAGTGTCTGGCCCTGCTTCGCGCTCTGCGAGACCACCGTGCCGGACATCGGCGCGTAAATCTTGGTGTAGTTGAGATTCGCCTCGTCACCACGCAGCGTGGAGCGCGTCTGCTCGATCTGCGCGTTCAACACGCCGATTTGCGCTTTCGCGGATTTGAGCGCCGCCTCGGCGCTCTGGAGCGCGTCGGCCGTCGTGGCGTTTTCGCGCATGAGGTTGGCCTGACGCTGGAACTGCTGTTCGGCCAGCGCGAGCTGCGCTTCGCGGTCTGCGAGTTGGGCCTGCTGGGTCCGCAGTTGCGCGCGGTTCGCGTCAACCCGCGAGAGGTACACGGTGGAATCGACCTCCGCGAGCAACTGCCCCGCCTTGACCGTCTGGCCGATCTCGACGTGCAGCTTCTTCAATTGACCGGAGACCTGCGTACCGACGTCGACGTAGTCGCGGGGCTGGAGCATCCCCGTCGCCGTTACGGTGTCCTCGAGATCGCCGCGTTGTGCGACGGCGGTGGTGTAGCGGGCTGCCTCGCCGTTGCTGCTCCATGCAGTCCAGGCGGTGTAGCCACCGCCACTCGCCAGGAGCAGCGCACCGCTTACGAGCGCAATTCGCGCAGTCCGGCCGCGCGGCACGAAACGCCGGCGCTTCACGCGAACGGGTGGGGCAAGGCGGCTTTCTTCTGTTCTGTCCATGGTGCTGACCTGCTGATTGTGGTTTTTCACGCCGCCCAGTCTGCCGTCCCAAAGCGCACCGAATGTGGAAGGATTATGGAAGTTTTGTTCACAATTCTTGCGATATCGCGCGCTACGCTCTGAGCCGTGGACAAGACGCGTTTCGACAGGCTGTACCTCAAGCTCTTCGCCGCAATCGCGGGCACGATCGGCGTTCTCACTCTGGCGACGTACCTCGTTTTCAGCTGGAGCTTCGAGCGCGGCTTCGTTCAGTACCTGCATCGCGCCGACGAGATGCGGCTCGAGATCCTCATCGAGCGCCTCGCACAGGGCTACGCGCGCGCAGGCGGCTGGTCGTGGGTCGCGAACGACCGCGACCGCTGGATTGCGATCACGCGCGAAGCGCTGGGGCTGCCAGCGCGCGCGGAGGCGTCCAGAACCGAGACCGTATCACCGCTCCCGAGAAGCGGGGATGGCGGCGAGCAGGCTCAGCTTCCAAGAGACTTGCCGCTCACCATCGATCCGCGCCTGCTGCTTTTCGATCGGGAGCGGAACCGGCTCATCGGACGGCCGGAAACTGCGGCGGCGGCGGTGCTGAAGCCTATTTCGGTGGACGGGCAGATCGTGGGATACCTTGGATACGTGCCGCGGCCGGACTTTGTGCAGTCGGTCGAGCGCGTGTACGTTCAGCGGCAGCACGTGGCATTTGGCGCGATCGCGATCGGCATGGTTGCAGCAGCCCTGCTGCTCGGCGCCGGCCTCGCATACTGGCTTACGCGGCGGATAAAGGCATTGACTCGCGGCACGGACGCACTGCGGCGCGGCGACTACCGCGTGCGGCTGGAAGCGCAGGGACATGACGAGCTCGCGCAGCTCGCAAGGGATTTCAATGCGCTTGCCGCGACGCTCGCCGCTTCGCAGCAGGCGAGGCAACAGTGGATCGCCGACATCGCTCATGAGCTCCGCACGCCGATATCCGTGCTGCGCGCAGAGCTCGAGTCGCTCGAAGACGGTGTGCGCCCGCTCGACCGCGCTGCCGTTGCTTCCCTTTCGGGAGAGGCTGCGCGGCTGGCGCGGCTGGTCGAAGACCTGCACACGCTTTCCATGTCGGATCTCGGCGCGCTGAAGTTTCACAAGGAGCCGATCGACCTCGCGGAGGCGATCACGGACGTCGTCGAAGCCCAGCGTCGCGCGATCGGGGCGCAAGCCTTGCAGCTCGACATGCGGCTCGAGCGAGGTGCCACGGTGCTCGCCGACGAAACGCGCCTCGCCCAGGTCTTTGCGAATCTCCTGCAGAACAGCTTGCGCTACACCGATGCACCGGGCAGGATCGCGATCACGTTGCGACGCGCGCCGGAAAAGGTCATCGTCGAGTGGGAAGACAGCGCGCCAGGTGTCCCTGCCGAAGAGCTCAGCCGTCTCACCGAACGGCTCTACCGCGTGGAGACGTCACGCAGCCGCGCGAGCGGTGGCTCCGGTCTCGGGCTCGCGATTGCGAACGCGATCGTGGAAGGACACGGCGGCACGCTCACGGCACTGGCGAGCGCGTTGGGTGGCCTGAAGATCGAGATTGCGCTACCCGCTTACACCGGACAGCAGAGTCATGGCTGATCGCATACTCATCGTCGAAGACGAGGAAAAGCTGGCGGGGCTCCTGCGCGATTACCTCGCGCAGGAAGGCTACGACGTGTCGCTACTGCATCGCGGCGATCAGGTCGAAGACTGGGTGCGCACGCACGGCACCGACCTCGTGCTCCTCGACCTGATGCTGCCCGGGAAGAACGGACTCGAAATCTGCAAAGCACTGCGCGCGGGCGGGTACGATCTCTCGATCATCATGGTGACCGCGCGGGTAGACGAAATCGATCGCCTGCTCGGTCTCGAGCTCGGCGCGGACGATTACATCTGCAAACCGTTCAGCCCGCGCGAGGTGGTGGCTCGAGTGAAAGCTGTGCTACGCCGGACGAAACGCGCCGAAGCGCCCCCGGAAAGCCGCCTCGAGCTCGACGAATCCGGCTACAAAGCTTCGCTCGCCGGTAAAGACCTGGGGCTTACCGCGGTGGAGTTCGAGCTGCTGAAAGTGCTCGCGTCGCACCCGGGTCGGATTTACACGCGCGAGCAGTTGATGGACCTCATGTACCGCGATCAGCGGGTCGTCTCGGACCGCACCGTCGACAGCCACGTGAAAAAAATCAGGAGGAAGATTGCGGCCGTGCTGCCGGAACGCGAGATCGTGCACTCCGTCTACGGGCTTGGTTACAAGTATGAGTGGTAAGTGTTGTAAAGCGACGTCAGTCCTGGATCTGGACAAGCTTCATGCGGCCTGAAGCACCGCTCTTGATCGAGATCTGAGCCTTCCTGACGGCGAAGTGCTCGGCGAGCAGCGACACGAGCTCTTCATTCGCTTTACCCTCCACCGGTGGAGATTTGACACGCGCGAGCCATGTGCCGTCCGCCATTTGCTCGAGCGCGCATGCGCGGGCGTTCGGTTTCACTCTGACGCGGATCGTCTTCATGAGGGTCAGATGCCGTCGAAGAAATCGACCGCGCCGGTTTCGAGCGAGTACTCCGCCCCAACCACCAGCAGGTTGCCGTCCCTGATCAGGCGCTCGAGCAGAGCCGAGCCATGTCGCAGATGGTCTGCCGAAGCGCGTACGTTCGCGCGTACGGCCTGCCGCACGAGATCGGGGCCGTCCAGCGGAAGACCCGTTGCGAGCAGGGTATCGACGGAGGGCCGAATACGATCGACGATCGATTGAAGGTTGGGTGACGCACTCCTGCGGTCGCGCGCTTCCTCGAGCGTTGCAAGGATGGCCCCGCATTGCGTGTGGCCGAGCACGACCACGAGACGCGTACCGAAGCGCGCTGCCGCGAACTCGACGCTTCCCACCTGGGAGGGCGCGACGATGTTGCCGGCGACGCGGATGACGAAAAGATCGCCGAGTCCCTGGTCGAACACCACTTCCGCCGGGACTCGCGAGTCCGAACAGCCCAGGACGATCGCGAACGGGTGCTGCTCGGCGGCAAGCTCCGCGCGCCGGGTGTGACTCAGCAGCGCCTCCAGGCTTCGTACGCCGGTGACGAAGCGCTGGTTGCCTTCTTTCAGACGCGCCAGCGCGTCGTGTGGGGACATTACCATTTACAGATAATCCCGCGTGACCGCGATTTCCCGCATGACGGCCTCGGCGGTGTGATGGCGCCGCGCGGCCTCGGTGCGTGTGCCTTCGAGATACGAGCCCAAGTCGCGGCCATGCTCGACAACGGCTGCACCGAAGGGGCGCCGCGACTGGTCGTAATTCGCCAGGGCCGTCGGCACCTCGCCTCCGGTTGCGACGAGCAGATCGACGAGCTTCATCGCGTCGCCCGCTGCCTTCGTCACGCCCATGCCGCAGTGTGGCCGCGCCACGAACGCGGCATCGCCCAGGAGGGCGACGCGATCGAACGACATCGCCGGCGATTCTAGATCGAAGATCGCCTGGAAGAACGGCTGCGGCGCCTGGCGTACGACTTCGGCGAATTGCGGAGACAGATAGTCATCTGCTGCGCGCCTGGCGGCCTGCACTATTTCAGGGCGTATGAGTGGAGGGGGAACGGACATGTCGTGCTGTTGGCCTCGCACGTCCGTGCAAAGATCGGGCAGGACGTGTGCCTCGTCGGCCGGTCGGTACCACACGAAGTTGTAACAGCGCTCGCCGGGCCGTGTCGAGCGTGTAAATCCTGCGACCGGGTAACCGAGCATGTGTTCGCGCTCCGCGAGGCTGAAGCCGAACCGGGGGAAAAGGTCGCGGTGAACCGCCGGTGCGAGTGTGCGCTCGTCCGCAAGCCCGCGCCACGCGACGTACCCGGCATAACGCGGCCGCGCCTGCGGCAGAAGCTCCGCACGGACTTTCGAGCGTATCCCGTCGGCCCCGATCAAGAGCTCGGCTTCGTGCGCGGCGCCATTCGCAAATCGCGCCGTCACGGTGTGAGGTGTCAAATGGAGCCGCTCGAACGAATGATCGAGGTGATAGCGATCGGTCGGAAAAGCGGAGCGAAGGAGCTCGTAGAGGCGCCCCCACGTCGTCAGGCATTGCCTTACGGGGAGGGTGCCGAGCACGCTGCCGTCACGGCCGAAAGCGACCCGCTCCGGGATGTCCACTCCGAAGCTCTCGTCGAGCGCAATGCCGATTCGGGAAAGACAGCTAAACAGCTCGGGGTGCGTAATGATTCCGGCGCCCCGCGCGACCAGATCCTCGCGCGAATGCTCGAACACGCGCACGTCCCAGCCTGCGCGATAAAGGAGGTTCGCTGCGAAAAGGCCGCCGAGCGAGCCGCCGACCACCGTCGCGCGTCCGACCGCCCTGCCGGGAGCCATGCGGACGAGCCTCTTAGGCCGCGCGCTGCGCTTCTTCGGCGGGGAAGTTGAGCTCGATCGTGACCTGGCTCGGGTCCTCGAAAAACACCTGGTGAAGGCCGAGGTTGGGAACGGTGCGCTCGCGGTAGGCGACTTTGTGGCGCCCGAGACGCACGCGCATGTCGGCGAGCCCTGTTGCGGTGAATGCCATGTGATCGACCGTGCCTGTGCCGTTCAGCGTGCCGAGATCCTTATCGCCCAGGTAGGCTTTGAGGCCTTCGGGATTCGCGAGGTCGACGCCGATGATGTGGACGACTCCGTACGATCCCGGACCCGGCGCACCGTTGTAGAGCCACAGCCCCGGAAAATCGAATGCGGGCCTGAATCCCACTTCGAACCCCATCACTTCAGTATAGAACCGGCGGGAGGCCTCGATATCGAGCGTGCGTATCGAGTAGTGGTCGAGCTTGCCTATGGGCATGGCGCGTCTTCTCTCCGAATTCGGGAGCCGATTCTAACATCGCACATCCTCTCTTCATTTCGCGTGGCTCGCTCCCGGCATAACGATTGCTGCGTCGTGCTCCACATATTCGGCTCTGGGCAGTTGGAGGCACGCATGGAACAATGGTTGTTCCTCCGGATCACGGCGGAGGACGGTACCGGTTGGCGTTGGGAGCGTCACGACGATGAGGGCAATATCGTGGAGGCGGCGACGCACACGTTCGCCGACTACTCGCAGGCGCTCGGCGACGCCATGAAGCACGGCTATCTGAGTGATGTAAAGACACTGCCGTAAGCGCTGCTCCCGCCGGCAAGTGCGTCGAGCGCAGTCTGGCGGCGGTTGGTAAGCCGCCTGTCCCACGTCGCGCGGTTCCCATCCTCGGGCGCTCCTGAGCTATAGTTGCTTCGCCACGTCACGCGTGGACAAAAAAACTTCACGAGGAGGTTCGCTCATGAGCAGTTCGGTCGTACGAGCCGCGGGAGGCGTGCTCGCCGGTCTCGCGGTAGCGGGCGTATTCGCAAGTGTCACCTTCGCACAGGGTTTTCCGTCGCGTCCAATAGAGTTCGTGGCGCATACGTCCCCGGGCGGCGGTACCGATCTCTTCGCGCGCTCGATCACCGACATGCTCGCGAAAGAGAAGGCGTTTCCACAGCCCTACATCATCGGCAATCGTACGGGCGGCGGTGGCGCGATCGCCTTCACCTACATCAAGAGCAAGCGCGGGGATCCTCACCACGTCCTCACGGTGGCCACCGGCACTTTCATGAGCGCGATTGCGAGACCCAGCATGGAGCTGGGGATCGATCAGTTCACGCCGCTCTGCCTCTTTGCGCAGGACCCACAGGCGATCGCGGTACGCGCCGATTCGAAATTCAAGACTTTCAAGGACGTGATCGAGGCCGCGAAGCGCGAGCCGGGCACGCTCAACATCGCGGTGACCTCCCCGACGGGTACCGGCCGCATCGCGCTCTGGATGATCGAGCGCGCGACCGGCACGAAAATGAAGTACGTCGCCTTCAAGAGCGGGGGCGATGCCGTGCTGTCGGTCCTGGGGGGGCATACCGACGTGACACCGGAGAATCTGAGCGAGATGCTGCCCCTCGTGGAAGGCAAGAAAATGCGTGTCCTTGCGGTGACGGGCGAAAGGCGCTTCAAGCAGGCGCCCGACGTTCCGACGCTGAAGGAGCTCGGCGTAGACGTCGTCGCAGCGACGGGGAGGGGCTTCGCGATGCCCGCCGCGGTGCCGAAGGAGGCTGCCGTCGCGATGGAGAAGGCACTGAGGCGCGTCTACGACAGCCCGCAATACAAGGAGTACTCCTACAGGAACATGTTCGAGGACAAGTGGCTCGGCAGCGCCGAGTTCAGGGAACATCTGGTCCGCGGCGGTGAGGAGATGGCGGTCTTCCTGAAGGACGTCGGCCTGCTGAAGTAGCCTCGCACGGAGCGTGCGGGGGATCAGATCCTGAAAGCCTCCAGGCTCTCGGGCACGAAAAGCTCGTCCGGCGTGAGCCGCCGCTTCGAAAGTCCCTGCTCGTGGTGATAGCGCAGGAACGTATCGAGCGTCGCTCTGTTGGGCTCTAAGCCGTAAGGCCACCAGTCGTGGCCCATGTCGCGCCGCACGTCTTCGATTTCCGCGATCATCCAGGGCAGCATCGTTCGTAGCGCCGCGGTTTCGTAAAGCTCGTCGTAGGCGATTTTCTGCGCCGCGACGAACGCTTTGTAAAGTGACATCGCGATCCAGCGGTTCTCTTCGTACACTTCGCGCCGTATCGCGATCACGTGCATGATGGGGAAGATGCGGGTCTTCCGGTAATAGGCGCGCTCCACTTCGACGTAGTTTTCAAAAAGCCGCCTGACGTTGTCGGGCTGCGTGTGCAGCGTCGAAGGCATGCGCGGGCTGTGCAGCGCGTCGATCTCCCCGGCCGCGAGCATCTGCGAGAGCGTCTTCTGCGGACCGATGCGATGCACCCTGATTTTCGGCGGAAGGTCGAGACTCACTTTCTCGTCTCGTCCGGACTGCTCCTGGCCCCCGGTGCAATACTCGCAACTCTCGACTTTGACGCCGTACTCGTCCTGCAGAATGCCGCGTATCCAGACCGGCGCTGTGAGCTGGTACTCGGGTGTGCCGATGCGCTTGCCGGCGAGGTCCCTGGGCTCGCGTATGCCGCTTTTCGTCGAGATGAACACACCCGAATGCCGGAACATGCGTGAAGGGAACACCGGGATCGCGACGAACGGCCGCGGCTCGCGAAAAAGCGAGACGCTGTATGAGGAGAGCGACAGCTCCGCGACGTCGAACTCGCGATTGCGCAGCATGCGGAAGAACGTCTCTTCCACCGGCAGGTCGAGAAAGTTGATGTCGATGCCTTCCGGGCGAACGCGCCCGTCGGCGAGCGCGCGCATGCGGTCGTAGCCCCAGCAGGAGAGCGTCAGGCGTAACCTGGACATTCTTCTGTCACCTGTTACACAGTGAGCGGATCGGTATCGAGGGGCGCGAAGAGGCCGTGGCGCGCGTGCTCCTTGAAGTGCTGCTCGCGCGGCAGAACGATCGAGCACGAGCGAACGTGCTGCTCGGCCGGAGCGAGCGCCGGGATGCGCTGACCCAGCCGGTTCGCTTCAGCGGCCTGCAGGAGCTTCCGCCGCGTGCGCACGATGCCGAGATCGGTCGGGCAGAGGTTCTCGCGCGTGCGGTCCTGGATCGGCCCCATCGATTCCTGTAGCGACGCGTCCTGCATGCCGATGCCTTCCACGCCGGAATAGTGAACGCTGGCTTTCTGCGCCGCGCGGTCGATCAGATAATCGTTCGTCTTGTTCGCGAGCGGAATGAATGTGCCCGGCACGTACTTCACGTGGATGCCG
>DASRIK010000301.1:0-3273 GCA_035650035.1 Burkholderiales bacterium
ACTACACCGGCGAACTTCGGTACACCCACCGCCGCGACGGGTTCGTGAAGGACATTGTGGGTTCCGTGGACGTGCAGCGTATCGAGCTTCTGGATGGCGGCGGCCTGCAATCTCAAACGATCGCCATTCGCCCGCTTCTCCTGGAGGCGTCCACGAATGATCTCGTGGACCTTACCTACAGCACGAGCAAGGAAGTGCTCTACGAACCATTCGAGCTTTCCGAAAACGTCGTCCTCGCTCCAGGGGAGTACTCCTCCGACGAATATCAGATTGCCTTGGAGACTGGCGGTCAACGTGTCCTTGCCAGCGAGCTGCGCCTTGGTTATGGAGACTTTTTCAGCGGCAAACGCCGCAGTGCTGAAACTGAAGTCACCTGGCGCCCCTCGCCGCACCTTGCCATCTCCGGTGAGTACGAGTACGTCGACATCGATCTTCCCGAAGGCAGTTTCATCGTGCGTCTAGTGCAACTACGCACCGACGTTGTGTTCTCTTCGACACTCGCGTGGTCGACACTCGTGCAGTACGACAATGAATCCGAGTTGATGGGTATCAACAGTCGACTACACTGGATACCCGAAGCCAGTCGCGAGACTTTCCTGGTCCTTAACTATGGCTTACAGGATTACGATCGAGACAATCGCTTCAATGCTGAACTGGCCGATCTTGCTTTGAAGTTCGGATACACGTTTCGATTCTGAAGGACCGAACTGAGCGGCTCGATGGTCTCAGAGAATTGTCGCAACCGAAACCGCTCTTCGGCGCCCTCCTCTACGAGCGATCCAGCGCCGATTTTGATCGGGTTAGTCGCCGAAGTGATCGACTCCGAGTTCACGCAGGATGGCCACGCGCAGTTCCTGGGCCTGCGGGCTCGACAGCCGACGCGGATGCGGGAACGGCACATCGAAGATTGCCTGGATGCGCATAGGACGCGGCGACAGCACCAGGATCCGGTCGGCGACGTGGATGGCTTCTTCCACGTCGTGCGTGATCAGCATGACTGTGTGACGCTCTTCCGCAAGGATGCGCAGCAGCTCATTGCGCATGCGCAGGCTCATCAGCGCATCGAGCGCCGAGAACGGTTCGTCCATATAGAGGATTTCGGGTTTCACCACCAGCGCGCGGGCCAGCTCGGCCCGCTTGAGCATGCCGCCGGAAAGTTCGTGCGGATAGCTGCTTTCGAAACCCTTCAGCCCCACGATAGCGGCGTAGTGGTCAGCGAGCTCCGCCTTGTTTGCCGGCGCATGGCCGTTGAGCCCGAACATCAGGTTCTCGCGCACCGTGAGCCACGGAAATACCGAGCCCTGCTGCGAAATCATGATGCCCCTGGAGTCGGGACGGGAACGCACGACGCCATCGACGACCACGCTGCCCGCGTCCGGCTTGATGAAGCCGGCCATCATGTTCATCAGCGTCGACTTGCCGCAGCCCGAAGGGCCGACGACGGCGACGAATTCGCCATCGCTCACCGTGAAGCTCACGTCCGCGACCACGGGCAGCCGCCCCTGGTCCGAGTCGAAGCTCTTGTTGAGCGCGCGGACCTCGATCTTAGTGCGCATAGCGCCACCTGACCCACTTGATGCCTTCCAGCAGCCGCATGATCCCGTCCAGGGACAGGCCGATGAGGCCGATGATGATCATGCCGGCGATCACCAGGTCATAGCGATTTCCCGCGTTGCGCGAATCCATGATCATGTAGCCGAGCCCGGAGCGCAGCGCGATCATTTCCGCTGCGACCACGACCAGCCACGCCACGCCGAGCCCGATGCGCATGCCGACGACGACCTGCGGCAGCACCGCCGGGATCACGACCTGCCGGAACAGCGTATAGCGGGAGACGCCGAAATTCTCCGCTGCGCGCAGATAGCGCTTTTCGATCGTGTGCACACCCACGGTCGTCTGCACGATCATCGGAAACACCGAGGAAATAAAGATCAGATAGATCGGCGAAGCGTCACCCACGCCGAACCACAGGATGGCGATCGGGATCCAGGCAATCGGCGAGATCGGGCGCAGGATCTGGAAGATGGGATTCAGAGTGCCGTAGACGCCGCGTACCCAGCCCATCCACAGCCCGAGCGGCACCGCCACGCAAACCGCCAGCGCAAAGCCCGTCCCCACACGCAGCAGCGACGCACCGATGTGCCGCCACAGCGAGCCGTCCTTCAGCAGCTCGAGAGTGCCGGTGACGACTGCCCACGGCGTCGGAAAAATCAGGCTGTGGGTCGCCGTGACCGCGATCCACCAAGTGGCGATGAGCCCGGCGATGACGGCCAGCGGCGGCAGGGTTTCCTTGAGTCTGTGCATTGCCGGTTATCGAGCGTTCAAAGATCTCGCAGCAGCTCGCGTGTGCGCCAAGCGATTCTGGCCCACGGTGTTGTCGGGTTCGGGTCGACGATGATGGTCATCTGTCCACTCGCGTGCGCGCTGCACGCGAACTGATACTCGGAAGCCTGCTCAAAGGGCAGCCGGAAACTCTGCCCCGGCATCATCAGCGTCGGGCCGAAGATCTGCGGCACGTCGTCTGAGTTCTTGAGCAGAAGGATATCGCGGATTCCGAGCGTCAGGCGGATCCGGTCCGGCAGGACGCCGATCTTTTCTCCGGCCATGCGTCGCGCCCAGGTACCCTTGGGAATTTCGAACAGCTCATCGCGCGAACTCAACGCAATGGGAGCCAATCCGGCCCACGCCACGAGTGCCAGTGCGCAGGTCGCCATCGTCCCCAGAAGCAGTGAACGAACGCGCACGGTCACTCTTGCAGCAGGATCTTCAGATCGTGCACATAGTCATCGGGTGCGTGGCCGTAAGGCATGAGGGCACGCAGGCTGCCACTGCGGTCGATCACGTAGACATAGGAGGAATGAGCGTACGTATAGTTGCCGCCGTACGTCTTCTTCTGTGCCAGGATGCCGTATTCCTTGCGTACGGCCTCCAGGCGCTGCGACGTGCCGGTGCCGCCGACGAAGGTCGGGTCGAACGAGGCGAGATACTGCTTCATTCGCGCGGGCACATCGCGTTCCGGATCGACCGTGATGTAGACGACCTGCACGTCCGCCGCCGCGTCTCCCAGTTTGCGGCGTACCTGCGCCAGCGTCGCGAGCGTCGTTGGGCAAACGTCCGGGCACGAGGTGAAGCCGAAGCCGAGAAGCACGACTTTACCCTTGAAGTGGCTCAGCCTGAGTTCGTTACCGTCCGAGCCTTGCAGCGAAAAATCCGGTGCCTGACGCGGCGGACTGAAAACTCCGGCCTTGAGCGCAGGCGCTTCGGACGCGGCCG